>JBQCFO010000257.1:0-2524 GCA_051959055.1 Ginsengibacter sp.
ACTTCAGATACATTTTTTTGAAGTTTTATTTTACTGATCAGTGAAGTAACTTTCTGAGGATTGAATAATTGCGTGAGTTTGATTGAATTTTCAGATAAAATATCTGAAATAAAGGAAGGAGTATTGGGGGTATTAAAAAAAGTGGTAGTGATTGGGGCTCTGTATGGCTGCTTGACTCTTTTGGTTATTGATTCAGGAATTTTTCCTTGACTCATTTTCTTAAGGATAAATTTTTCATTCAAACAATTAAGTTTAAAATTATCCGGAAGTTTAGAGCAAAATTCAACAACCCTGTAATCTAAAAACGGATAACGACCTTCAACCGAATTTGCCATGGCCATCCTGTCCCCTTGGGAAGAAAGAAGATAACCCGACATAAAAATTGTACTTTCCAAATATTGCGATTGCGCAAGTTCACTCCATCCTGAAAAATTCTGCGGAAGCTTTTGTGAGATTTCTTGTGATGGATCATATCCCTGGAGCTGTTCAGTTATTTCATCTGAAAAAAAGTTTTTAATCCTGGAAGTATTATGCCATCGCAATAAATGAGAATAAAGAGGATGTGATGTTTCAGTTAGTTTATAACCAAAAAACATTTTCGCTCCCAGGTTGCCACCATCCTTGATCATTGGCAGATAAGGATAAAGCTTTGATAAAAGCTTTGGCCTGAGAGTTGAGGAAGGCTGCTTTGCCCAAAATCTCCTGATTTTTGCTTCTTTAAAAATATTATATCCTGCAAGGATTTCATCAGATCCTTCACCTGTCATTACCACTTTAATGTTGTTTTCCCTGACTTTTTTCGACAAAAGAAACATGGGAGTGGGAGCTGTTCTCAAAATTGGAAATTCTGTGTGCCATATCGTATTTAAAAATTGTTCAGCTATCTCTTCAGAGCCACATTCAAAGGCAGTATGATTGGTGTTAAAATATTTTGCAGCCTCCAATTGATAAGCAGATTCATCAAATGCTTTATCTTTAAATCCTATCGAAAAAGTATTGAGAACGCCGGGATTAATTTCTTTTATTAAAGAAGTAATTACACTGGAATCCAGGCCACCGCTCAAGTATGCAGCCACCTGCACATCAGCACGAAGCCGGATTTTTACTGCATCTTTCAGTAAACTTCTAAATTCTTCTGCTGCTTCATTCAAATTGCCAGAATAATAATTGCTATTAACCGGAAAATCAAGTGACCAATATTTTCCAATTTTAGCAGATGTAGGCTTTACAACCATAAAATGCCCCGGTGGCAATTCATAAATATTTTCAAATGGTGTATTTGGAGAAACCGTAGTCCACAAAGTAAATATTTGAGCAATGCTCTGCAAATTGATGGATCTTTCAATTTCTTGCAGAGTAAACAATCCTTTTATTTCTGAACAAAAGGCAAACGAATGGGCATCTTTCCAATAAAATAAAGGACGAATTCCCATTCTGTCGCGTGCTAAAAAAAGTTCTTGTTTCTTTTGATTCCAGATACAAAAAGCAAATTGTCCATTAAAATATTGAAGGCAACCAGAGCCATAAAGTGCATACATTTGAACAACTACTTCAGTATCACAATTCGTTTTGAATTTTATTCCTTTTTTTTCAATTTCCCTTCTCAGTTCCTGATAATTGAAAATCTCTCCATTATAAACGATCCAATATTCCCCCGATGCATCACACATGGGTTGGCTGCCTGAAGAAATATCAATAATGCTGAGGCGCACACTGCCTAAACCAACATTTTCGTCCAGGTAAATTCCGCTCTCATCAGGCCCTCTGTGGCGAATGACAGACAGCATTTCTATGATGTCGGATTGTGTTTCCGTCTGAGAAGCAGATGGATAAAAACGATATCGACCCGCGATACCACACATAATTAAGCGGCTTGTAATAATTTGCAAGCAACGAATCTGCTGATTGCATCAATTGATTCAAAATTATCTTCAAGCAATTCCGAATCTTTGGCTTTGATACCAAAACCTTCTTCAATAAAATTGATAAGCAAAAGAAAACCCATTGAATCAAAAATGCCTTCCATAAAAATTAAAGAATCATCTTTTACTGAATCAGGCGAAACATAGGTACTTTCTAAAATATATTGCCTGATTTTGCTTTTAATTTCTTCCATTGTCTCAATAATTTAAAACAGTTTTATTTTTTTTAAAAAGTGGTTTCAGGAACTGTTTCCTGTTTTGGATTTGGAGTATAAAAGAAAGAATTGAACGCTTTTCTTAGCAAATTATTTTTAATTTCTTTTAAAAGCAGAAGTTAAAATATATTTACTGCAAAATTAGCTGTTATGCTGCTTCTCTCTTTTGGATATTTGATTTTTTTGCTGATTGTAATTATAACATATTATCTTGTATCTAAGCAATACAAAATTTATGTGTTGTTCTTTACCAGTTTGGTTTTTATTGCCTCGTTTTCCATAGGAGTGGCTTTTTTCTCCTTATTATTTACAGTAGTAAATTATTACTGGGGAATTACACTGGAAAAATATGACAATAAACTGGCTTTAAAAAATAAATTTTTTTGG
>JBQCFO010000258.1:0-4835 GCA_051959055.1 Ginsengibacter sp.
TATATAATACCGGTTTTTCTGTCGAACACAATAATGGTTTTTTTACGATAACATCTGTACTCGCCACATCGCCTTTTAAATCATGGATCTTTTTTTCCGCCTGAGGAATTATTTTTCCCGCAGGGTCACTTAATTTTACCAAAACAGTCGCGTTGTCTGCATTTTCAGGATTGTAAAATCTTGTCTTAATAGAAATTTTTCCCACTTTTCCTGAATTGTCCACTTCCGCATGTGCAAATAACTTATCGAGGGAAAGTGACGGCATATACTGCAGATTGAGATAACGGTATATTCCGCCATAAAGGTTAAAATCTGAAAGATCGGATGGAATCATTTCAAGATCGCGACTGTTATCTGTTTTGATAGAAATCGGAATTTTTCCTTTGAACTGATTTTTAAACGCATCTGTTTTTTTAAAAGCTTCCACTGCTTCCGTAATATCAACTGTCCACTCATCATACCCACCTGTATGCTCACCGGCTTTTGTTGTATATACATATACTTCAGTCTTTTGCCCTGCACCTTCAAAATGCAATAAAGTCCGGCCATTTTTGTAAGGATTATTAATTTCCAGCACAGTCTTATACCATGCCGGTCCCTGGTAATAATTGACATCAGGGTTCACTGCATCTGTTGCATTCACACAATGCGGCAAGGTTACTTCTGTCCAAATTGGAACGCTCTCAGGATTCCCCTGCTTCACGGGCCGCACGGCTTCCCATATTCCGCCAATATCCTGTTTTAAAAATTGCCAGTTATTGATAAGCCTGACAGATTGCTGTGAATAAACACTTTGGTGAAAAAATAAAGCCAATACAAATCCGAGAAGAATATTTTTACGAATCGCCATTTTAATTTTTGTTTTTGATCTCTTCTTAAAATAAATTCCTGATGGGTAGGTTAAAACCTCTCACCAGGAATTTTTGCGTGTGGTTTTTCTAACGACCTGAATGTTCGTATTTTTTAGTTCCAAATATTTGTTACTTTTTCCTAAAAAATATGTTTGCAATATAACCGAAAAGCGTGGCGAGGGATTTGAGCTTTTTACCAAAATCATAAGCTATTTTGACATTATGTGCAGAGCACAGGTATTTCCGCGAGAGTCAGGAAAACAGTTTGGACGATATGCTATTTGAAGCCGGTATCAAGTATTTTTTACAGCGCCAAATCTTTTAGAGTAATATAACCAGGCTCCCTCGCGGGAACCTGGTCTTTCACCATCAAAAGAAACTACAAGAAAGAAAGCAGTAAACAGAGAAATAACCGGAATTTCGATTTTACTAAAGAGCACCGCATCACTCTAAGGCATCGATCACTTTAATATTTCATCGTTATTAATATCACTCGTGCATGCACGATTTACTTTTTTTAAACCTGTTAAGACAGCTTATTCAGAAGGAATATCTTACTCAGTAAACGGAGAAATAACCGGAATTCTGATTTTGATAAATGGCTTTCTTCACATTCATTTATCCGGGTTATTTACCTTCACATCTGCATTTCCGTCCGCACCCTACTTTAACCAGGATATCACTACAGGCCGCACAATCCTTTCTTTAAAATTCTTCAAATACTCAAACCAATCTGTTGAACTGGTAATGATTCCGGCTTTATCCCATGCCGCGCCGGTATAATACACAAAAGGCCTTCCTGGCTTAGCCTGTATTATCGTCAGCAAATGCTTTTCATCCGTCTTCATTCTTTCAGCGGAATCCCGGATTACACAACCGACCCCCGTTGTACCATCTTTGCCGTGCTGTGGCTCCCAATATCCCATAACACCATCTTTTTCATTAAGCAGGATTGTGCCTTTTTCTTTACGCTTCACGATACCTATGGCAACGGGCAGATCATCTGATCCTTTATAAGAATAAACCGTTTCTACCCGGTTCAATTGTGAACCGGCATCCAATGAAATAATTTTGCCCGCGGCGACCATCTTCCCATCCACATTCCATTCATCATACTCCAATTGAAAAGTGCTGCGCAACGGTCCATTGTCAAAAACTTTATACTTTCTGAAATTTTTCGAATAATAAACAGAGTCTTTTATGTAGGGCGCGTTGCTGCCGGCTCCAAGGGTAAATCCCACACTATAATAATCCAGCCCGTCTCCATGATCGCGATGATAATTATCGCTTTTATACCATTCGTTAATGATTAATTTTGAAGTTCGCTTTGTCCACACATCCTGCCCGTAAGCCATTTGACTGGGAATTTTTTCCAATGCTGCTCCATACACGCGAAAAGCAATACGATCATTTTCCCATGCGAAATCATCATAACGTTCCGGAACGAAACGGGCATAGGTTTTTGGCGCAAAAACAGAAGGACTGCCGGCCGTTACCCTCGCATATATTTTTGAACCCGGGGCAATTGCTGCAAGCAACAAAATATTCTGCGGTTCTTTCTTCCCTCTATATTCAATTTGATAAGGAATTTCTTCACCGGTTAAAGCATCTGATATTTTAAACTGATTTTTATTGTTTTTTATTTTTGAAATAAAGTCATTATAAGGTACTTCCAACACTTCTTCTTTTCTATCCAGTCCGGTATTATTAGCCAACGAGATAATCGTGTTATTTGGTGAATGCTTCAACAACAAATCTATCATTTCAGAACCAGCCAAAAGAAATCCGCCAACGCCATATACTTCTGTGCTGTTATCATCAACCGATTCGGGTTTTTCTCCTATCTGCTGTACATTGCCAAGCTTGCCATCTGCGTGTACCGAAGACAACAATGCCGCCCAGGCTTTTACTATAATGGGATTATATTTTTCATACGCAAGTAAATTATGATTTACCCCATACGCAAGTGCATAGCAATAAAATGCAGTTCCGCTGGTTTCTTTTGCAGGATAGCTATCCGGATCAAGCAGTGCGGCGTGCCAGCTTCCATCAGCACACTGCAGTGAAGCAATTTTTCCTGCCATTTTTTTATACAGTTGAATAAAGCGAGGGCGGTCGGGATAATCAGCAGGCATATTCTCCAACATTCTTACCAATCCTGCAAGCACCCATCCATTGCCGCGCGACCAAAATACCTTTTTGCCGTTTGCTTCCTTTGCGTTAAAGTATTTGCTGTCACGAAAATAAAGGTCTTCCGACGGATCAAATAAATAGTCTGTAGTTTTCCACCATAATTTACATGCGATGTCCAGGTATTTTTTGTTGCCCGTAGCCGTGGAAAAATAAGCCAATGCCGGCGGCGCCATAAACAATGCGTCGCACCATGCCCATTCCCTCATTTGAATATTATTCTTCCATTCAAGAGATTCGGTATGAGGTAGCTTGAGAATGCTGTCTGCCTGCCTGGTAAAATTTGCTATCATTTTTGGCTCCTGGTAGAGGGAATACATTTGAGAAAACATTTGTGCCACGCAATAATCATCTCCAAAGGTGAGGCGTGGCCCGGTGTTCCAGCCCAAAGCATCGCCAATGCCATACATGGCTTTGATGTATTTTGAATCATTGGCAATTTCATTCAACGCCATAAAACCAGTGTAAGCAGCACCATTTGTCCAATCCCATTTTGCCCAGCGCATACCGTTTTTTTCCCATGATTGTAATTGCCAGTCAGCTACTTTTTTCATTACTTTTAAAGCAGAATCTGCGCGAAAATTATTTTGGGCAAATAATTTTTCATTAACGGATGTTGCAAAAACAAATAACAGAAAGGGAAGAAAATATTTTTTCATTTGAAAAATTTTTTAAATTTTTAGGCAACGATCTTATTTCAAATCGTTTATTGCACAGATGTCCATATCTCCATAATCAAGATTTTCCCCTGCCATGCCCCATATGAAGGTATAGCTGGCAGTACCAGCACCTGAGTGTATAGACCATGCCGGTGAAATCACAGCCTGCTCATTCTGCATCCAGATATGCCTTGATTCCTGTGGTTCGCCCATAAAATGGCAAACAGATTGCCCTTGCGGAATTTCAAAATAAAAATAAACTTCCATCCTGCGGTCATGCGTATGGGCAGGCATGGTATTCCACACACTACCGGAAAGCAATTCTGTCATGCCCATTTGCAACTGGCAGGTTTCCACAACAGAGGAAACCAACAGCTTGTTCAGTGTCCGGTGATTCGAATTTTCCAAAGACCCGAGTGAAACAATCTCCGCTTCTTTTTTGGTAACTTTCTTGGTAGGATACTTTTTATGAGCCGGCGCAGAATTGATATAAAATTTTGCAGGATTTGATTTGTCAAAAGAAGAAAAAAGCACATTCTTCGTTTCTCTGCCGATGTATAAAGCTTCTTTAAAATCCAAGTCGTACTTTTCGCCGTCAGCTTCTACAGTTCCTCTGCCACCTACGTTTATGATTCCCATTTCCCGCCGCTCCAAAAAATAATTCGCTTTTAAATTTCCCGGATTCGACATTTCCAGCTTTTTATTTACCGGCATGGCGCCGCCTGCGATATATCTGTCATAAAAAGATAAAGTGAGATGAATATTATCTTCTTCAAAAACTCTTTCTATTAGAAAATTACTCCTCAATTCACCTGTTTTCATTCCTGAAACTTCATTCGGGCTGCATGCCTGCCTCGATTCTATGTACTTGTTCATTTGATCCTTATTTTTTTAACTTTATATAAAATATTTAATAGCCCGCTTTACTATCATTTCTTAAAGATTTTCCTCCCCATTTCTTTCCGTCTAACAGTGATTCTAAAATCACAAATACCAGTCTTTATACCTTTTTAATGCTTCCAAAAAATAATAGTCTGCATAAATAAGCTTCACATCTATTTCATAATTTAAAACAAATGCACCGGTACTGTGCAACAACAAAAAAACCCAATTCTCTCCTGCTTTCGACAGGTAG
>JBQCFO010000259.1:0-5039 GCA_051959055.1 Ginsengibacter sp.
ATAATTTTCAGGAACGGTAAATACATTTTCCTCTTTCAAATAATGCAATGCGGGAGAAATTTGCTTAATTTCTTCAATAGCATTCTGAGAAATTTCCGTTTTTATTTTTGAAAGAATTCGATTGCTTAATGAATCAAAATACCCTTCCGGAACCCTTTGTGAACTAATTTTTTCATCCTGGTGTAGAAAAACGGATGTTGAAATTTTTTTATCCAAATCAGTAAAATAATCCTGGGGAACCTGAAAAACATTCACTTTTTGCAAATTTGCCAAAAACGGGCTTACAGTTTTTAATTCATTTAATATGTCAGTTGATTTATTTTCCATTACATTCCTTCAGACTATTTATTCTTCTATTCGTTTAATTGTTCAAAATGAAATTTTCAATTTTTTTTGCCGCGTGATGATAGCTTGCTTTCAATGCGCCTTCGCTGGTTTCCAATACTTTACTCATCTCTTCATAAGGCATTTCATCATAATATCTCAGGTTGAAAACCAATCGTTGCTTTTCAGGCAAAGATTGAATTCCCAGTTGAAGTTTCCATTCAAGTTTGTTTGCATCAAAATTTGTATCGCTTTTTAATTTATTGCTCAACCCGTTTTCATCATCACTCAGTGACACAGAAGTTCTTTTTTTCTGCTGCGCCAAAAAGGTTAGAGATTCATTGGTCGCAATGCGATAAAGCCATGTATAAAGCTGGCTGTCTTCCCTGAAATTTGCCAATCCTTTCCACACTTTGATAAACATATTTTGCAAAACATCGTCCGCGTCTTCATGATTGATTACCATACGTCTGATGTGCCAGTATAATTTTTCCTGGTACTTTTTTATAATAGCTGTAAAGGCCTGTTCTTGTGTTGAAGGATCCTTGAAAAGTTCTAAAAGTTCCTGGTCATTCTGGATTTGGGTCATGTTACTTGATGTCTGAAACAAAAATAGAAACTTGTTGATTACCCTTATTGAAAAATAACCTGTTTAATTTTTGTTTTGATAAATTTAACTTAAATATTTTAAAACTTCTATCCAGCCTGCTTTAAAAACATTCCTTTTGGTAAAGTTCTGAATATTTTTATTTCTTCAAAAACGCTGTAAATTAATAGTTCAGAAAAAAGAGCCTTATCATCCCAGGAATAAAATACACTCAATTTAATATTTCATGAATCGTTTTTAAATATGCTCGAATCACAATCTGTTTATCGAATTCTTTAATAGTTTTTTCACGTCCTTTTTTACCCATTGTTTTTCTGTCTTCTTCAGATAATAAATACATCTGTTCCATCTTCTCTGCAAGATCTTCTGTGTCTTGTACCTTGCATAAAAAACCGGTAATTCCGTCAGCAACTATTTCTTTACAACCTGTTGTATTTGTAGTAATCACAGGTTTCTCCATGCTGGAAGCTTCCAGTAAAATATTTGAAGTTCCTTCACGATAAGACGGCAATACAATACAATCTGCCTCAGCTATAAATTTTCTGATATCCTTTTTTTCGCCCTGGTAATCAATCACCTCCTCTGCAATCCAGTTTTCTAAATGAGATTTGGTAATGGTATTTGATTTTAAATTCTGCTGCCAGAAGGGGCCGATAACATTGAAAATAATGTTTGGATATTTTTGCTTGATGATTCTTGCTGCATCTACGTATTCAAAAATCCCTTTGTCCTTTATCAAACGCCCGATAAAGAGAAAAATAAAATTTGGTTTGGTTTCGGGAAAATGTACCGGAAGAAATTTTTCATAATCTACTCCCGATCCAGGAATTCTTTCCGCAATATTTTTTGACACAAATTTTTTTTCAAGAAACAAATTCATGTCATCATAATTTTGAAAAAATACCTTTTTTGTTTTCTTCAAAGCAAAGCGGTAAATAAAACGGGCTATTCTATAAGCCGGATTTTTACTCACAAATAAGGGCCCAACTCCGGTGATATTGGTAATGGTAGGAATGCCAAGATTGCGCGTAATAAAATTGCCCCATATAGCAGGGCGGATACTGAATGTAAGACAAATATCCGGTTGTATTTTTTTTAGAGAGCGATATAAATTATAAATATATTTTGATACTTTAAAAGGATTCACATTACCCGAACCAATATTGATTACATGAAGGCCGGTTTTTTCGACATGTGCAACAAAACTATTGGTATGAGTAAGAACCGTAACATCATAACCTTCCTTTAAAAGCCGCTGCATCAGGCCTTCACGCATGGTATAAGTGGAAAAAAGCCCGTTCTCAATCACCGCAATCTTTTTCTTTTTTTCTTCAGCAGGTTTCATTGTGGTAAACTTTTTTATACCATATCTCAAGCGATAAAAGAGACCATAATATTTTGGCTCTTTTTTCGTCTGAAATTTTAATTTTCTTTTTTAGAAGATTGTGTACAAACTGGGGCTCTACAAAATTATCGTAGAAATTATTTGTTGTGGAAAGATAATCAAAAACCTGCTCTTTCAAATCATCTTCTATCCACTTTTTTAAAGGAATTTCAAACCCTCTTTTAGGCTGATTGATTAATTCAGAGGGAAGGTATCTTACAGCGAGTTGGCGCAACATAAATTTGGTTGTCTTTCCTTTTATTTTGTAATGATCAGGAAGTGATGGAATATATTCGAGCAGTTCTTTGGAAAGAAAAGCGCTCCTGCCTTCCTGTGAATTTGCCATCGTTGCAATATCCATTTTTACCAGCAGATCGTTGAAAAGATTGGTATCAAAATCAAGGTTCATGATTTTTCTTAAACCGGACAAATTACTGTTTGCAATTTCATCAAAATCTTTTTTTACCGGAGCCAGGTAATCATACCCCGGTTCAATGATAAATTTCTGATAACCTTCAAAAATATCCGTGCCGGCACTCAGATATATTTCCAGGTCAGAATTGGAGGCTAAAGATGCAAGCCGGTATAAGTAATTATATAGTGATTTTTTATGGTGGGAAACCGGCAATGTTTTTCTAAAAAAAGACGCACCGTTTTTTACCAAAAAATTCTTTTTAAAAAAATCATATTTAGCAAAGGGTACATATCTCCTGTACCCACCAAAAAGTTCATCTGCACCATCGCCATTTAAAATAACCGTTACCTGTTTTTTTGCTTCCTGGCTTACATAATAGCTGGGAATTGCCGAACTGTCAAAAAAAGGTTCACCATAATTGCACAAGATATGTTCCAAATCATTCTTCAGATTTTTAAATGAAATTTTAATTTCAGAATGATTGGTTTTATATTTTGAGGCAACGAGTTTTGCTAATGGCGCTTCATCATATTCTCCTTCAAAAGAAACAGTAAAAGTTTTTAAATCGTGTTTGTATTCACTTGCAATTGCAGTAATGATGCCGCTATCAATACCGCCGCTTAGAAAACTTCCGACCTCCAGATCACTAGATTCCAATCTTCTTTTTACCGCCAGGTGCAGAAATTGATCTGTTTTTTCCAAACTTTCTTCTAACGAGTCATCAATGTTGTTCTGATAATAATCGTTAATCTTCCACCACGTTGTTTCTTTGATGGAAAGTGAATGGCAATCGACAATCAGAAAAGTTCCGGCGGTTAATTCTGTTACATTTTTGTAGGGAGTGAATTGCCGGTAAAAAGATCCAAGGCGCAGGTATTGATAAAAATGAGCCGGTTCCATTTCCAATGGAACCATTGTTTTTAAACAGTTTAGTTCGCTGGCAAAAACAAATTTTTGTTGATCAAAAAAATAATAAAAAGGTTTTTTGCCTGCACGGTCACGGGCGATAAATAATTGACTTTTTATTTTATCATAAATAACAAAAGCAAACATTCCATCAATATAGTCGAGAAAATCTGTGCCAAAACGATCGTATAGAAGCAGCAGTGTTTCTGTGTCGGAAGAAGTTTTTCCGGTAAGGTTAAACCGCTTTCTGATCTCCTGGTGATTGTAGATTTCACCGTTAAAAATGATTGTATATTTTTCGTCCAGGTGCATGGGCTGTTTGCCACAGGCAATGTCGAGAATAGAAAGCCGCAAATGAAAAAGATCTACCTTTTTATCCTGATAGCCGTTCTGTTCATCAGGTCCACGATGTGCTAAGCTTTTGATAACCTTTTGGTAAGAGAAATGGGAATTGATTGCTCCTGCAATACCACACATTATTTTTATGTATTAAATTTATTGCAAAATACTCTTATTATCTGTGAAAATACTCATTAAAACAAGTAGTTTTCACGAATAAGAAAATGCATTATTTCTTTGTTTGTTGCATTTATCGCAGGGAACAGTTTCAGAGAAAAAATGGAATGAGTTTATGTTTTTAAATTGAATTTAATCGCTGGATTTTTTTTCTTTCACCCACGATCCATACAATATCACCCCATTCAAAGTTTGTAGTAGAGTCAGGATTTAAAATTCTTTCCTTATCTCTTTCAATGCCCACCACCAATCCATTTGTTCTTTCCCGGATATGCGAACCACGTATCGATAATCCTTTGAGTTTGTTGTGCTCATCCACTACTATTTTTTGAAGCACGATATCATCCAGGTGTTCATTGCTTTTCGCTACACTTTCGATGGCGTCAAATACCGGCCTGAATGTTTGCATCTGATCATCCGTAGCAATGATGCCTACATGGTCAAAAGGCAATAGACGGTTGTTTCGTCCCGGTGCATAAATGAGCTTTTCACCTCTTTTAATATAAGCGATATTGATTCCATATTTTTCGCGCCAGGCAAGCTCGACCAGTGTTTTTCCAATATATTCCGCCTGTGGATTTACCTCCATATCTATCATGTGAGCATCCCAGGGTGAAAGGTCGGATTGGGGATTAAAACGTTTATGAATTTCATCCTCTTTGGTTTTTTGTTCGCCTGCCAGCCTTTCCCTTGCATTCAGATTACTCAAAAACCTGCCTTCAATTCTTTGATAAAATCTTTGTATTCTTTTAGAAAAAAGAAGCATTACAATAATAATGAGCGGAACCGCGATGAGAAAACTGATTTTTGTAGAAAAAAAACCATTTACCCAAAAACCAATAAGCAGGATGCCAATGATATTGCGTATAATTTCCAATACGAGCAAT
>JBQCFO010000260.1:0-2007 GCA_051959055.1 Ginsengibacter sp.
GCTACAGGCCTTACTAATACCAATGGTATGTGGCGAAGCCTTATTGTAGCCGATATAGACAATGATGGTGATTTGGATTTAATAGCTGGTAATCTTGGCTTGAATTGTCAATACCGCGCATCTCCTGAAGAACCGATGCAATTGTTTGCTACAGACATGGATGGCAACGGTAGTATCGATCCAATTTTGTTCTATTATATAAAAGATAAAGATGGTAAAAAACGATCTTTCCCCGGAATTAGCCGTGATCAATTTGCCGAGCAAGTACCAGGAATAAAAAAGAAATTTCTTCTTTATAAAGATTATGCCAACGCAACTTTTGAAGACATCTTTAGTAAAACCCAGGAAGAGAAAATGCAGAAGTTTCACTGTGATGAAACGCGTAGTTGTTGGTTTGAAAATATAGGTAACGGCAAATTCATTAAACACGCATTACCTATGGAGGCGCAATTTGCACCGGTAAATGCGATCATCTGCGATGACATTGACGATGATGGTTACAAAGATTTAATACTTGCGGGAAACGATTACCAATCAGACGTAGTAACCGGAAGATATGATGCTTCTTATGGATGTTTTTTAAAGGGTAGCAGTAAAAAAACATTCACGAGTGTTCCTCCGGCCAAAAGTGGATTGATTCTAAAAGGGGATGTAAAAGATATGGCATTGATTCATTTATCTAATGGAGAAAAACTGATTCTTGCGACCGTAAACAACGATTCAATGCGTGTTTTCAGAATTAAGAGAAAGACAAAATAAATCAGAAGAATTTTTGCTACCTGATTCATAAAGAATCCGGAAAAAAGGCCTTTTACTATTGCTTTAAAGCTTTCTTTTCAAGCTCTTTAATTTGAATAAAACAGTACTCGAAATGTATCAAATTGTCAATTTTATAAATAAAAAAAGTATACGGGAATTGGGGCCCGTGATATTCGTGTTCCTTTTTTTTATTACAATTATTATCTGTGCTTCGTGCAAATACAAATCACTGCCAAACCAGGCGATGATAGATCTTTTAGAAAAAACAGAAAAATATAACAACTCCCCTGAAAATATGTTTTCTCCCGAAGCAGTGGCAAAATTTTCTGATTCTATCATCAATAATTCATCAGATGAACAAATGTTGATGAAAGCTCTTGACAATAAAGCCAATGCGCTGCTGCAACTCGGCGAAGAGCAAAAAGCAATTGATATTTTCCAGGATGCGCTTAAAAAAATACCACCTGGAAATATTGATCAAAAGCAATCTGTAATGAAAGATTTAGCGATTACTTATTTGAGATTGGGCGAAAAGATGAATTGTATTCACAATCACAACGCCGAATCGTGCATTTTCCCGATTTCAAAAGCAGGGATGCATCACGATAAGACAGGCTCAGAAAAAGCGATTGAAATTTATCAAAAAATATTAATTGACAATCCCGGGGATTTGGAATCAAGATGGTTATTAAATATTGCCTACATGACCATAGGTGCATATCCACAACAGGTGCCTCCGCAATTCCTTTTAAAAATCATGGACGATGATACACTACACATGGTAAAACCTTTTACAGATGTGGCGGCAAATTTTGGCTTAAATTATAAATGCATGGCCGGAGGAACCATTGTTGATGATTTTAATAACGATAGTTATCCTGACATCGTAGTAAGCGGATGGTCGCTCACCGAACCGATGCGCTATTACAGAAATAACGGGAACGGAACTTTTACAGATATTTCTGATTCATCAGGGCTTGGTCATTTAACGGGAGGACTGTACATCGTGCAAACAGATTATAATAATGACGGCTTCAAAGATATTTTTGTGCTACGGGGAGGCTGGAAGGGCAAATTTGGAAAAACTCCCAATTCCCTGTTAAGAAACAATGGTGACGGCACTTTTACGGATGTTACGAAAGAAAGTGGCCTGCTTTCGTTTCACCCTACTCAAACTGCCACCTGGGCAGATTTTAATAATGCTGGCTGGCTGGATGTTTTTATAGGAAATGAAACGTCACCCGGCGG
>JBQCFO010000261.1:0-4311 GCA_051959055.1 Ginsengibacter sp.
CTTTTGCCAGTTGCGCCATAGATGCCAGGTTATTTTCAATCATCTCAACGCTTGATGGGCCCGTATTTCCCGCGATGTCATTAATACCTGCTAAAATCACCACCACTTTTGGATGCAAATCAATCACATCTTGCCTGAATCTGATGAGCATTTGCGGAGTTGTCTGCCCGCTGATCCCGCGATCGAGATAAGGTTTCCCTTTAAAAAAATCAGGGCTTACCCTAATCCATCCATCAGTAATAGAATTGCCCATAAACACCACGCGGTTTTCATTTGCCGAAGAAGGAGTAAGCTTTGCATTTTCACTCCGGTAGCGCCGCAAATTTGGCCAGTCGTTGGTTTCATTCAATTCATTTTTCACCGAATCTTTTTGAGCTTTAAGGGAAGGAGTTAAAAATAAAAAAAATCCGGTACAGATAATCAGGGAAATGTATTTCATTTTTTGATTGATTTTTTTTTTAAAATTTGAGGATGAAATTAGTAATTATGATTTAAAAAAAGTTATTATGGATTGAAAAAAGTAAAAAGAGTTTGGCAATCACTACTGCTTTGAAAAACAATAAATATTTAAAAACTAATTTTATCTTTTATTTGCAATTCATCTTTCTCATTTGTCTGTGTCTAAAATAATCACGCTCTTAAAAAAAGATTTCCTGCTGGAACTTCGCCAGCAGCATACTTTTTTTGGAATTTTACTATATGTGGCCAGTACGATTTTCGTTTTATATCTGGCAATGGGGCAGCCGGAAAGTACCGTTTATAATGGCCTGTTTTGGATGATTCAATTGTTTGTTTGCGTAAATGCAGTTGCCAAAAGTTTTATGCAGGAAAGCCATGGCCGGATGCTTTACTTTTATTCCATTGTAAGCCCGGTACATTTCATTATTTCAAAATTAATATACAGTACGGTTATTATGCTTTTGATGGTTTTATTGAGCCTCGTGCTGTTTAGGATTTTGTTGGGAAATCCGGTAATGCATCAATTTCAGTTTATTGGAATTGCCTGTCTTGGAGGATTAAGTTTGAGCCTGGTATTTACCTTGATGTCGGCTATTGCGGCAAAAGCACATCAAAATGCGGCAATTATGGCAATACTTGGTTTTCCGCTGATTATTCCGCAACTTTTATTATTGATAAGGTTATCAAAATCTGCCTATGGCGAAGTTTTCAGAGAAGGAGCGATTTTACAAATTTCTCTTTTATTAACTGGCCTGGATTTATTGGTGATTGTATTGTCAATCGTGTTGTTTCCGTTTTTGTGGAAGGATTGATTCCTCTTTTAAAGTTTTTGAATTAACGCAAACTCTAAGTTTTTATTAAATTATTAATTTATCTTATTATTTGCTAATTCATATTCTATGATTTATACATACTTTTTGAAAATTTCCACATCTCTATTGTTTCCTTAAAATTAAATCCAAAAACGTAAATCCTTACGAAACATTTAAAGAAGTACAAGGATATTATCCTTAATTTTGCTCCACAAAAAAAAACTTCATGAAACTAAAGTGGTGGAAGATATTGTGTATTATTTTATTGTTTTTTACCTTCACTGCCGGTTTCCTCATTCGAGTTCCTATTGTTGGAAATCTTCACCAAAGCATTCGTAATTTTTTCTTTCATGTGCCTATGTGGTTTGGGATGATTGGCTTATTATCACTATCCCTTGCTTATTCTATAGCTTACCTCAGAACTCAAAATCTAAAATACGATGTTTATGCTTCTGAATTCGCAAAAACCGGGATTATTTTCGGAATTTTAGGATTAGTCACAGGTTCCATTTGGGCAAAATACACCTGGGGAGAATTCTGGAGCAACGATCCCAAACAAATAGCAGCTGCCATTGCTGTTTTGATTTACTTGGCCTATCTCGTTTTACGCGGTTCCATGACCGACTTTGATAAAAGAGCACGCATATCTTCTGTCTATAATATTTTCGCTTATTTTATTTATATCCCATTAATTATGATCCTGCCGCGCCTTGTGCAATCTCTTCATCCGGGTGGAATGGAAGGGGCCAAAGGAGGTGGAAATCCGGCGCTTGGCGGTGACAGTCTCGATGCTACCATGCGGCCTATCTTCTGGTCCGCAGTATTTGGCTGGCTGCTTTTAGGAATCTGGATCAGCAGTTTAAAAATACGTTTAAGCCTGCTTGCCAATAAAAATTTAATTCATGAATAAATTGTTTTTAAAGCGTATATGCTTTACTGTTGTTTTATTTCTATTAAGCCCGTTTTTGTGGGCACAGGAAACCATTTCCCCTACCATTGACCAAACCATGAGAAGCCATGACAAAATCTATGTGGTGATGGCTGTTTGTATCGTTATCCTTTTGGTGTTCTTTTTATATTTAATCAGAATTGACAGAAAGGTGTCGAAAAAAGAAAAGTCATTATAATAATTATTAATCCTGATAATTTAAATTTTCATTAAAAATAAATATCATGTCATCGAAAGTTCCGTATAGTTTTTTTGAAAACGTAGAGAAAAGCTTTGATAGAGCCGCCGTTTTTACTCAATGGGATAATGGAATCCTGCAACAGATAAAGCAATGCAATAGCGTATATCAGATGCGTTTTCCCATCAAAAGGGAAAATGGAGAAATTGTAACCCTGGAAGCATATCGGGTTCAGCATTCTCATCATAAAACTCCGTGTAAAGTGGGTATTCGTTTTAGCAATGCCGTAAACCAGGATGAAGTGATGGCACTTGCAGCTTTGATGACTTACAAATGCGCGATTGTAAACGTTCCTTTTGGCGGTGCAAAAGGAGGAATCAAAATAAGCCCCAGAGAATATACTCCATACGAACTGGAAAAAATTACCCCCCGCTATACTGCGGAATTAATTAAGAAAAATTTTATCGGCCCTGGAACAGATGTACCGGCTCCTGACTATGGAACAGGCGAAAGAGAAATGGCGTGGATTCTGGATACTTACGTAGCGATGCACCCGGGCGAAATAGATGCTGCAGGATGCGTTACCGGAAAACCGGTATCACAAGGCGGCGTTCGTGGAAGAAGAGAAGCCACCGTATTGGGTGTTTTTTATGGCCTGACCGAAGTTTGCAATATGACAACTTTGATGGAGAAACTTGGTTTGCGAACTGGCGTAAAAGGAAAACGTATTTGTGTGCAGGGATTGGGAAATGTGGGATATCACTCGGCATTATTCTTTCAACAGGCAGGAGCGATAATCGTTGGCCTGGCAGAATATGAGGGTGCCATCAGAAGCGATAAAGGCCTTGATGTGGAACAGGTTTGGCTGCATCGCAAAAAAACAGGTTCTATTTTGGATTTTCCGGGTGCAGAGAACTTTGAAAAATCTGCTGATGCTCTGGAAATGGAATGTGATATTCTAATTCCTGCGGCTTTGGAAAATGTGATAAATGGGGAAAATGCGGATCGGGTAAAAGCAAAAATTATTGGAGAAGCAGCAAATGGGCCATTATCGCCTGAAGCTGATGAAATTTTAAATCCAAAAGGTGTCTTAATTGTTCCGGATATGTATTTGAACGCTGGTGGCGTTACCGTTAGTTATTTCGAATGGCTGAAAAACCTGAGCCACGTACGCTATGGCCGTTTGGAAAAAAGATTTAGCGAAAATATGAGTCACCATATCGTGAACCAGGTAGAAGAACTCACAGGAAAAAAGATGAGTGCATCTGAAAGGGATTTTATCCTTCATGGCGCTGATGAAGTGGACCTGGTAAGAAGCGGACTGGAAGAAACCATGATTACGGCAACCCGTGAAATTGTGGACATCTGGCAAAAAACTCCGGCCATTCCGGATATGAGAACCGCCGCTTATGTTTGTGCTATTAATAAAGTGGCTACTTCTTATGCTGAATTGGGAATTTTCCCATAAAGGAATTTGAAGAGACTATAGTAAAGAGTTGACAACATTTTCAAAAAATTGCCAACTCTTTTTTTTGGGTATCTAAGTCAAAAAAATCTCAAATAATTAGAAAGTTATTTCTTTTCCATTATACGGTAAAATTCCTTACCTTTGCCGCCCAAATTAAAAAATTTTTTTCACCAAAAAACACGATTAATGCAGAATTACGAATTGATGGTGATTTTTACCCCTGTACTTTCTGAAGAGGAATTCAAAGCCGCTCAGAATAAGTTCACTTCGCTCGTTACTGAAAATGGCGGAGAGGTTATAAACGAAAATCCCTGGGGATTAAAATCACTGGCGTACCCAATCCAGAAAAAAACTACCGGTATATACTGGGTTCTGGAATATGCTGCGCCAACCGACTTCAATGAAAAGCTGAAGACCCAGCTTTTGCGTGACGAATCAGTCATTC
>JBQCFO010000262.1:0-21602 GCA_051959055.1 Ginsengibacter sp.
ACTATGAAAATTATCACCGGCTATCTTGCTGCAGACTCGGGAAATGCGGATGTAAATGGAATAAATGTAAAAACGAATTCGCTGGAAGCCAAAAAACAAATCGGTTATTTACCCGAAGGAAATCCCCTGTATTACGAAATGTATGTGCGCGAATATCTTGAATTTATTGCCGGAATTCATCATTTGAAAAACGACGCGAAGAAACGGATTGAAGAAGTGATTGACCTTACCGGTTTGCGGATGGAAAGTAATAAAAAAACCGGGCAGTTGAGCAAGGGTTATAAACAAAGAGTTGGCCTCGCCGCGGCTCTCATCCACGATCCGAAAGTATTGATATTAGACGAACCTACAACCGGGTTAGATCCCAACCAGATTGTTGAAATACGGCAGCTTATTAAAGAACTTGGAAAAAATAAAACGGTTCTTTTTTCATCTCATATTTTACAGGAAGTAGAAAGTATTTGCGACAGAATTATTATCATTAACAAAGGAAAAATTGTAGCAGATGATACTTTGATAAATCTGCAATCATCCAATAAAAATGCTCATATTGTAGTAGAATTTGGCAAAAAGATAAATACCGGTTTACTAAAAAATCTTTCCGGTGTAGATGATATAGAAGAAAAGGGAAATGAGTACCATATCCAAACTTCTGACCCTGATAAAGTGAAAAAACTGTTATTGGAATTTAGTTTACAAAATAATCTCGACATTCTTTCTTTGCAAAGCAAAAGTAAAAGCCTCGAAGAGGTTTTTCGAAATCTTACTGTAGTTCAGGATTATACAAATTAACACGAATAAAACCTGTTTGATAAAAAGGCTACATTTGTTTAAAAAATAATGAAGGTACCTTTTTTCATTTCAATTCTAATGTATATCGCTCCATCTTTATTTGCGCAAAAAATATTGGGAACCTGGAATGGAAATATCAATATAAACGGCGCTCAACTTCCAATTGTATTTCATTTTAGCAAAGACGCTTCCGGAAATATCACGGGCAAATGGGACAGCCCCAAACAAAATGCAAACGGATTGCCTTTCAGCGCAATCCAGGTAGAGGGAGATAGTATTCATTTAGAAATAAACATGATTGGCGGAAGTTATCGTGGAGCATTTGTAAACAATGATTCGATTTCTGGCATCTGGAGTCAGGGACAGGAAATTCCCTTGAATTTTTCAAGAACTACCGGAAATGAAGAGCCGCAAACAACAGTTTCTGTTTACCCAAATGAGAAAGAAATTTCCATTTATTCTGCCGCAGGAAGCAAACTTTACGGTACACTTTTATCCAAAAATAATCAACAAAAAATAGGGATCATCATTGCCGGTTCGGGACCAACCGACCGTAATGGAAATAGCACGATCAGTCCTCCAACCAACGAATATCTACAACTCGCTCATGCATTAGATTCACAAAACATCGCCACTTTCCGTTATGATAAAAGAGGTATAGCAAAAAGTGTAGTTGCCAATTTTAAGGAAAGCGACCTGGTTTTTGATGATTATGTCAAAGACGCGGAAAAGATCCTTGATTATCTGCGCGATACACTTGGGTATAAAAATATTTTTTTTATTGGCCACAGCGAAGGCTCTTTAATAGGAATGCTTGCATCTCAAAAAAAGAAAGTTTCTGGTTATATTTCTGTGGCCGGAGCTGGTCGCCCTATAGATGTGATTTTGGAGGAACAAATGCAAAAGCAACCATTGCCCGATTCAGTAAAGCAACAAATACCGCAGATTTTTAATCAGCTCAAACAGGGAAAAGAAGTAAATAATTTTCCGGAAACGCTTGCCCCGCTTTTTAGAAAATCCATTCAGCCCTATATGATTTCGTGGCTGAAATATTCGCCGGAAAAAGAAATGAAGAAATTGAATTGCCCGGTTTTAATCATCCAGGGTGGATGTGACATACAGGTAAAAGTAGCAGATGCCAATAATCTTCATAATGGGAATAAGAAAAGCCAGCTGGAGATTATTCCAACCATGTCGCATACTTTGAAGAATGCCGGTGCAGAATGCATCGATCAACAGAAAACCTATACGGATGGTTCGCTGCCAATCGATCCTGTTTTAGTAAACGATATTGTGAATTTTATAAAAAAGAATTAACCAACTTTGCAAAGAACCACTACCCAACATGGAACTTTCTGAAATAATAAAGCATAAAATCCTGCAACAAGGGCCAATCTCTTTTCATGATTTTATGGAAATGGCGCTTTATTACCCTTCGCTCGGATATTATAATTCTGAGCGAAATAAAATCGGCACAGAAGGCGATTTTTATACAAGCCCCGTTTTAAGTTCCCTGTTTGGCGAAATGATTG
Organism: Ginsengibacter sp.; assembly: GCA_051959055.1. Taxonomy (GTDB): domain Bacteria; phylum Bacteroidota; class Bacteroidia; order Chitinophagales; family Chitinophagaceae; genus Ginsengibacter. The sequence goes on from JBQCFO010000262.1 coordinate 2,325, forward strand.
GAAAACAGATAGAGGAAATGTGGGTTTTATTAAATAAAAAATCATTTACTATTGTAGAATATGGCGCCGGAACCGGTGCACTTGCTTTTGATATTCTTCAATATCTAAGAAATAATACCGATTTATATGATGAATTGAATTATTGCATCATCGAAAAAGGTGAAAAAATGCGAAAGCTGCAAAAAGAAGTATTGCGGGAAAAAGTAAGCTGGTATAATTCCATAAATGAAATTGCAGAAATAAATGGTTGTGTTTTATCAAACGAATTGCTTGATAATTTTCCGGTACATAAAGTGATCATGAAAGATGAATTGATGGAAGTTTTTGTGGATTATACAAATGATTTTGAAGAAATTTTAAAACCTGCAAAGGATGATTTGAAAAATTATTTTTCAGAACTCGATGTTGTTTTACCAAAAGACTTCGTTACCGAAATAAACACTGATGCTATTACGTGGATAAAAGATATTTCTGAAAGTTTACAATCTGGTTTTGTACTTACCATTGATTACGGTTTTTCTTCTGCAGATCTTTATAGCGATAAAAGAAATGCAGGAACGCTTCTATCGTATAAAGCACATGAAATAAATAGCTCACCTTATCTTGATATAGGACAGCAGGACATTACATCTCATGTAAACTTTTCAGCGTTAGCCCATTGGGGAGAAAAGTTTGGATTGAAATGTTGTGGTTTTACTACACAGGCAAATTTCCTCCGCTCGTTGGGTTTGATGAATTATTTAAGAAAACTTGAAATGGAAAATAAAGACGCAGAGAATAAAGATTTTATTTTTCAAATCAATAAATTACTTGTGGATATGGGAAACAAATTTAAAGTTCTTGTTCAGCAAAAAAGCGCAAAATGCAGAATGCTTACAGGAATGCAATTTGCAAATCCATTTCCGATTTAAACACCTTGATTTATGACCTTATCCGTGTTCAAAAAATTTTTAAATTTCTTTTCTTCCATTTTTTAATTTTCAGCCTGTTAAAACTAAAAATCAGAAGGAAAAGTTTCAGGGACTTTTCTTCTGTCCGGATGCAAAGGCAATGGATGCAGCGCTTGTGTCTCATCGATATAAATCAAGGCATTATATCGCTGCGGTAAAAGTGAAGGGACATAATTTCCATATTTTTCCATTTGCGGATCGTATACCACACCAATTGCACGGTGTGGAATTTTATCAAAATACGATTCATCCATATCCTGGCTGAAAAGAAGATAACGATTTTTATTACTTTCTTCATGCAACCTTCTTTCAATACTCCCGGGCCGGGCTTGAGGTACTTCCATTACTTCCATCGGCGCACCCCATTCTTCGCCTGCGATTACTGTACCCTGGTAACTGGCAAATCCGACGAGATAAACGTTTTCTTCTCCGTATTCCTCGCGCGCCAGCTGCCCGATATTTACCATTCCCGACCGGCTCATATCTGTGGCTCTTGCATCGCCAATATGCGTATTATGTTCCCACACAATTCCTTTCGCATTCGTTGCATGAAATTTCATAAGCCTGTCCAGAGTTTCCATCATGTGTGTGTCGCGCACATTCCAGCTTTCATTATCAAATTCAATCATGGTGCGATAATATTTTTCTGCATTTACCGCAATGAGTGCATTTTGTTCTGTATTAAATCCTGCTTCCCGATCGCCGTCTAAAAACTGAGCTTTCAACCGGATTTCACGTAAAAGTGCCAGTACTTCGTCGCGGCAACCGGCATCGTTCATAGTATAACGTGCATATTGGTGCTCGTTTTCATTAAAAGGCTCAACACAACGAATCGCTTTTTTAACTGACTTTGCGGCTTGGGGGTCCTCCGTTTCCAAATAGCTCATCATTGCTTTCATAGAATCCCAAAGACTGTAAACATCAAGGCCATAAAATCCTGCTTTTTTATCCGGCCGTAAATTTTTATTGAATTCCCTCAACCATTCTGCAAGACCGGCCACTTCCCAGTTTCCCCACATCCAGGTAGGCCAGCGATCAAAATTTTTCAAAACATCTTCTATGTCATCGCCAGCGTCTTTATATCCTTTTATGAACCGGTTTATTTTATAGCAATCGGGCCAGTCGCCTTCTACTGCAATGAAATTGAATCCTTTTTCCTCTATTAATCTTTTGGAAATTTGCGCGCGCCAGGTATAATACTCATGCGTCCCATGCGAAGCTTCACCCAGCATTACTATCGGCCGGTTTCCGATATCCGCCAGCAGCGGATCCAGGTCTTTTGAATTATATAAAGGATACATGTAGTTCATTTGTATAAAAAAACCACAATTTGCCTGCCAAAGGAGATATTGAAGGTTTACGATATTATTTCAAATAGAGCCTTTTAAAAAAAAAACACGAAACCTTGATATTTGTTTGTTTACTGGATTCATTGGGCGCTGCCTTATTCTAAAAGATATCGACCTTTCAGTAATAAAAACACGAATCCTTGATATTTGTTTACCGGATACATAGGGCGCTGACCGATGCTAAAAAATATCGCCCTTGCGGGGCTTTGCTAACTTTAAACTTTAAACATTGAACTTTCAACTATTAGCTTTCACTCATAATGCAACGCTTCTATCGGATCTAACCGGGACGCTTTTACTGCAGGATAATAGCCAAAAAATATCCCGGTAATTCCGCAAACGGCAAAGGATATAATAATAGAAGAAACAGAAATAAGCGTAGGCCATTTTAAAAAAATACTGATTAGCTGCGACGCGCCGATTCCAAGCAAAACGCCAATAATGCCGCCAATAATACTGATTACGATTGCTTCAATCAGAAACTGCATCAAAATGTCAATTCCACGCGCGCCGATTGACATTCTTAGCCCAATTTCTTTTGTTCGTTCAGTTACAGATACGTACATAATATTCATGATGCCTATTCCTCCGATTATCAGAGAAATTCCTGCAATAGCAGTGAGTAAAACGGTTAAAAGCTGGCTGGTAGAACTGAATGTATTAATCAATTCGGACATAGTTCGGATCAGAAAATCGTCATCATCAGAAGGTTTTAATTTATGAGATTGACGAAGAATCCTGCTAAGTTCTGCTACTGCTGAATCTGTGGTACTCTCATTGGTAGAGGAAGCATAAATATTCTGAATATAGGGAATAGCGAGAATCCGTTGCTGAACGGTAGTGTAAGGCGCCAATATGATATCATCCTGGTCTGATCCAAAAGCATTTTCACCTTTTGCTGCAAGTACGCCGATAATGGTAAATGGAATTTTATTGAAGCGAATGATTTTTCCAACCGGATCTTCACCGGGATTAAAAAGATTGGTTACAATCGTTTGCCCTACCAGGCAAACTTTTGCAGCAGCGGCAATATTTTCATTGTTAAAAGAAACCCCTTCTTTTAAAGGCCAATCGCGGATTTTGAGATAATCTGCGCTGATGCCCATGATGGTGGTTGGCCAGTTTTTATTCCCATTAATTACCTGGCCCCGGGCAGAGACTGCCGGCGACACTTCACTGATATATTTTGATTCTGACTGTATGGCTTTTATGTCATCCAGCGTTAGTGTTTGCAAACCTGTCTGATCCAACCGCGCGCCTCCCCCAACAGTTACATTGCTATATGGACGCACCGTTATCATGTTGGAACCCATACTCGATAACTGCGCCTGGATACTTTGTTTGGATCCTTGTCCAATGGCAACCATTGCAATCACCGCTGCCACACCGATGATGATTCCGAGCATCGTAAGTAATGCTCTTAATTTATTTCGCTGCAACGCCCTGATGGCTATTTGCAAAAGATTAGTGAGTTTCATTTTTAATTTTTTTTTTAAACATTGAACCTTCAACCTTCAACATTTTATTCGACCACCTCGCTCACCGGCAATTCAACTAGCGCTTTTTTTGCAGAACGGATATTTTCATTCGGTGAATCGCGGATGATCTTTCCATCTCTCAAAGTAATCGTTCTGCTGCTAAAAGACGCGATATCCGGTTCATGGGTTACAAAAACAATTGTTTTTCCCTGTTGATTTAATTCCTGGATCAAAGCCATTATTTCATAAGAAGTTCTTGTATCCAGGTTGCCGGTTGCTTCATCAGCCAGGATCATTACGGGATGATTGATCAAAGCTCTTGCAATTGCTACGCGCTGTTGCTGTCCACCCGACATCTGGTTTGGCAAATGATCTTTACGATCCGATAATTTTACCGCCTCTAAAGAGACAAGCGCTCTTTTTTCACGTTCGCTTTTTGATACAGTAGGATTATACAATAATGGAAGTTCCACATTTTCAATAGCGGAAGTACGGGCCAATAAGTTATAAGATTGAAATACAAATCCTATTTTCTCATTACGGATTTTTGCCAGCTCATTTCTTGATAATTTCCCAATATTCACTCCATCCAGCAAATAAATTCCTTCTGTTGGTTTATCAAGGCATCCCAAAATGTTTAAAAGAGTTGTTTTACCGGAACCACTTGCTCCCATAATAGTTATAAATTCGCCCTCATCAACGGTAAAAGAAATTCCTTTCAACGCTCTTACAATTTCTTCTCCCATTTTAAATTCGCGCTTAAGATTCTGTATGTCAAGAATTTTTTTTGCCATTAATTTGATATTTTAAACTAGCCGTTACTGCCTTTTCCGGATGAACCGGAACCTTTCCCTGGAGTTTGCCTTCTTCTGGATGGCATGAAAGGGCTTTTCGCCTGTCCAGGCATCGATTTCACGCTCTCTCCTTCCTGTACGCCGTCAATTACTTCATCATCGTTTGTCAATCCCGACAAGACCTGCACATGGATGTTGTCATTCATTCCGGTCATAATTTTTCTCTGAATAATTTCATTTCCTTTTAACACCCACACAGTTTCCATTTTTGGTGGAAAGAGTGTATTGCTTTTTTCAAATGAAAAATCATTATTTGATGCGGGATGTTTTTCCGGACTACTGATAATTTGGTATTGTCTTCTAAGCGAAGAATCCGGCGTAAAACTGATTGCTTTGGCGGAAATCAAATTCGCATTGCTGTCCTGTTGCAGAAAAATAGTAATATTCGCTGTCATGCCGGGTTTCAATTTCAGGTTGTTATTTTCGGCATTGATAATGGTTACATAAGTTACCACATTTGCTGTAACCACAGGTTGCAATCTCACCTCCTGCACCGTTCCTTTAAATACATCATCCGGAAAAGCATCAACCGTGAAAGTTACATCCTGGCCTTTTTTTACGTTTCCGATATCCGCTTCATCTACTGCTGCACGCACCTGCATTTTGGAAAGATCTTTTGCAATCGAAAAAAGAGTGGGTGTATTAAAACTGGAGGCTACGGTTTGCCCTTCGCTCACATTTCTGGAAAGTACTGTTCCATTGATAGGAGAATAAATATTCGTATAAGAAAGATTTCTTTGAGCAGCCGCCAATATGGCTTTTGAACTGCTAACCGCAGCGAGGGCTGTATTATAGGACGATTGCGCTGTTTCAAAATCGGCCTTGCTGATGGCGCCTACGTTGTACAATTTTGACTGCCGGTCAAAATTTTGTTGCTGATATTGCAAGTTGCTCTGTGCATTTTTTAGATTGGCCCTGTCCTGGTTTACCTGGTCGCTGAGCAATGATTTATCTAAGGAGGCCAAAAGCTCGCCTTTTTTTACGGGGGAATTAAAATCCACATAAATATTTTGAATCGTTCCGGAAACCTGCGCACCTACTGCGACCGTATCCACCGGCTGAATCGTTCCGGTTGCAGTTACACTATTCGATATGCTTCCTGTATGCATCTGTTCGGTATCGAGGGAAACGGGTTTATCCGCATTCCTTTTTTTAAAATAAAAATAGATACCCGCTGCTATCACAAGAATGACAATTATCCAGATAATTTTTTTCATTTTAGTGGTTTATAATGTTATTGGTTTACCCATATAAAACTCATATATGCCATAGCTCATAATCACATTATATTTTGCCTGAATTAAGTTTTGCTGCGCCTGCACGAATAAATTTTTTTGAACTAAAAAATCAACCATGTTCACTGCTCCCAGCTTTAATTGCTCATTGGCAATCCTGTAATTTTCCTCGTTTGCATTAAACTGAACCTGAGCCGCCTGGTATTGCGCTTCTGAATTAGATACATTGATGAAAGCCTGTTCCACCTGTTGTGATAAAACCAGTTTGGTGTTTTTTAATGCTATCTGCGATTGATCGATCGCTATTTTTGATTTTTCTATATTGGTTTTATTAATCCGGTTATTGAAAATTGGAATACCTAAAGCAATGCCAATACGTTGATAAAAATTATTATTCAACTGGCCAAGATATTTGGTGGATTGATCGTCAGAATATCCGCTTGCCAAAGACCCTCCCGCTGAAACGGTAGGACTGTTTGCAGTATATGCCTGTTTTAATTGAAGGTTCGATTGTTGCAAAGCCACCTCACTGTTTTTTACTTCGGGCCGGTTATGAAGCGCACTGTCCTCCACCGTCTGCAAATCCGTGGCGCCGGTTGGCATAATCACGTTGACCGAATCCTGAACCTGTAAATTATAAGATGAAGGCAACTGCAATATTTGTTTGAGGGTCAGTGTATATTGCCTCAATTGGTTTTGGGCAAGTACTACATTATATTGATCGGTAGCCAGCGTAGCTTCCAATTGAACTAAATCCTTTTTTGCAATACTTCCGGCCTCAAAAAGGGTTTTGCCATTATTATACTGCGCCTGTGATGTTTGTACAATATTTTGCAGCGCCAGAATATTTTCTTTTTCCATTAAAATATTGAGATAGGCCTGGGTGATTTGGATCGTTATATCATTTTTTGCCTGTTCTACATTCAGATTTGCTGCCTGTACATATAATTGTTGCGATTGGATGTTATTTTTTAAATACCCACCCTGGTAAAGGATCATCGAAGAATTAAGGCTATAATTACTTGCAAAATTCGCTTGTGTTTGAAAACCACCTACTACAGGATTGGCGTTTTTTGAATTGGTTAAATATTGCGTACTGCTGGCAGATAAGTTCGGATAAAGCGCTGCTTTTGATTGCAGTAAATTTTGATTGTTTGTGGCTACATCTAAGGAAAGTGTTTGCAATTGCAGGTTATTCTTTGCTGCATAATTAAAGCAATCCTGTAAACTCCATTTTTCCGGTAAGGGAACCGTAGAACTATCCTGTGCCATTATAAAATATGGCAGAAAAGTCATCAGGATAAATAGCAAAAACACCCGTTGAAAATTCCTGCAAAAGGTTGTAGAAGAATTTCCAATTTTTGAACGGACAACCAGAATTTTTAAAATATGTGGTAATTTTTTCACTTCACACACAACTTTTAAATTACTTATCAGACGTTATTTTTTTTTGAATCCGTTGTTAAATGACAGCAACGGTCAAATTTTTAATTTCATTTACATTCAGGGATAATTACTTTGTGCTGCTGCAATTTAGAAGCCAGAAGGATTTTTCTTTTCTTAGAAATTAACAGAATCGAAAATAAGAATCCGCTTTAAATGTTTGTTTACTGAAAAATGTAAATTTTTGATCTTCAAAAAACCAAGAAGGTTTATTAAAGACGTTTTTATTTAATTTCTTTCTGATTAAACCTTTTTGGGTTGGTGTGAGCTTTTTTGTTTACTGAAAAATGCAAATTTTTGATTCATGGCTTGTTGTGTAAATTTGCAGTTTTTTAAACCTAAGAATGAATCCTTCCGCCACAGTAGAAAACAAACTCGAAAGAACCGTTTATCCTATATTATTCGCCATCAGTTTTTCTCATTTATTAAATGACACCATTCAATCTTTAATACCGGCGATATACCCTATTTTGAAAAATAATTATCAACTGAATTTTGCTCAGATTGGTTTGATCACACTTACTTTTCAGATGGCAGCATCCTTGTTGCAACCCTTTGTCGGATTATATACAGATAAAAAACCGCAGCCGTATTCTCTTGCTACTGGAATGGGTTTTACTTTATCCGGCCTGATTATTTTATCTGTATCGCACCATTTCTATATGGTACTTCTATCAGTGGCCCTGGTCGGAATTGGCTCTTCAATCTTTCATCCGGAATCGTCCAGGATGGCCCATGCCGCTGCAGGAGATCAAAGAGGGTTGGCACAGTCTATTTTTCAATTGGGCGGAAATCTTGGAAGCTCAATCGGGCCATTGCTTGCAGCATGGATTATTGTTCCACACGGGCAAACAAGCATTATTTGGTTTTCACTCATTGCTTTGCTCGCTATTTTTGTTTTGACAAAAGTGGGAAACTGGTATAAAGGAGTGGTGATAAAAATGAGTGCAAGGCAAAAGCAAAAACAAGTCGTTTTTCATCCGGCCTTTTCTAAAAAGAAAGTCGTTTTTTCGGTGATCATTTTGCTTGTATTAATTTTTTCAAAATATTTTTATCTCGCCAGCCTTACCAGTTATTTCACTTTTTATCTAATTAACAAATTTCATGTAGGCATTCAGACTTCCCAGATATATTTATTTGTATTCCTGTTTTCTGTAGCAGCCGGCACATTGATTGGCGGCCCGTTGGGCGATCGTTTTGGCAGAAAATATGTAATCTGGTTTTCAATTCTCGGCACCGCGCCATTTGCATTAATGTTGCCTTATGCCAATCTTTTCTGGACCATCGTTTTGGTTGTGCCGATAGGATTGATCTTATCTTCTGCATTCTCTGCAATTCTTGTTTATGCACAAGAATTAATTCCTGGAAAAATCGGTTTGGTTTCCGGATTGTTTTTTGGTTTCGCATTTGGAATGGGTGGAATTGGTTCGGCTCTGCTTGGGGAACTAGCTGATAAAACAAGCATCATTCATGTTTATCATGTCACCTCTTTTCTTCCGTTGATCGGCATTATTACCGGGTTCTTACCCAATATTGAAGGAAGCAGGAAGAGGAAGAAGACTAAAAAAAATCAATAACTTATTAAAGATTTACGGAAGAATTTCTAATTTTTATCAGTAAACAAAGAAATAACGGTAAATCCGATTTTAGTTTTAATTTTTAATCCCCTTTAAAATCCGCTTTTCTTTTTTCCATAAAAGCAGAAACACCTTCTTTAAAATCGTTGGTGGCAGCGGCTTTTTGCTGAAGCATATCTTCTGTTTCCAATTGTTGTTCCAGCGATTGTTCCAATGATTTGTTCAGGGCTTGTTTGGTATAAGCCAGGCCTTTCGTAGGTAATTGCGAAAGTGTAACAGCAATTTTTTCTGCTTCTGTAAAAAATATTTCATCGGGAAAATATTTATAAATCATCCCCATTCTTTCTGCTTCTTTTGCAGGAATTTTTTCGCCAAGCATCATCAGTGCAGAAGATTTTTGAAGCCCAATTAAACGGGGTAAGAAATAAGTGCCGCCGCAATCGGGTATCAATCCGATTTTACTGAAAGCCTGGATAAATGAAGCTGATTCAGCCGCCACGACCACATCACAACACAAAGCAATATTTGCACCGGCTCCAGCTGCGATTCCATTTACTGCTGCGATTACCGGTTTATTCAAATTTCTTATTTTTCTGATGATGGGATTGTATTGTTCAGAAATTATTTTTCCGATATCCAATCCGTTTGGGTCAGCTCCCTGCGACAAATCCTGCCCTGATGAAAAGCCTTTACCCGCGCCGGTTACATACACACAACGGACAGAAATATTCTTCTCGCACTCATCCAGCTTTTCCTGCAATGCAATCGACATCTCACGGTTAAAAGCATTAAATTTTTCAGGCCGGTTTAGCGTAATAAATGCAATGGAATTTTTTATTTCAAAAAGAATGAAACTCATATGATTGTTTGTCTGTTCTTAATTTTTATCGCTAAGGGGAAAAAATTTATCGCCTATACAAGCTTTAATGTTCATAACGTCTTATCCATAAAATTACTCTAAAAAAATTAATGGCATTTAAAATAATCGAAAGGTTCGCCACAATCCTTACATTGATAAATCGCTTTGCAGGCAGTGGATCCAAATTCACTAACCAATTTTGTATTTGTTGAATGACAATGAGGGCAGGGAACGGGAAGGCTTTGTAAATAATTTTTATCAAAGGTTTTTGAAACTGGCGGAGCAATTCCGTAAGCCCTTAATTTATCTTTTGCATCCTCAGTCATCCAGGCGGTAGTCCAGGCAGGCGAAAGCTGGTGCGTAATTTTTATTTTATCAAAACCATTTTCTTTCAAAACCTTTCTGATGTTCATTCCTATAAAATCCATTGCCGGACAACCGCTGTAGGTCGGAGTAATAATTATTTCCACCGTTTCATTTTCAAACTTTATTTCCCGTACAATTCCTAAATCCAGGATTGTCAAAACAGGGATTTCCGGATCGCTGACGGATTGAAGAATGGATAATATTTTTTGTTTACCAGATTCCAAGATAGATATATGTGAGCCCAATGGCATCAAAAAAAGCGTGAAAGAAAATTGAATACCACAAATTTCGGCTAAATTTTATCATTAAATATTGATAAGCACACCCGGCAAGAAAGGCATTTAATATTCCGGCAGTGCCAAGTTGAAAATGATAGAAACCAAAAATGAGGTTGGTAGAAATAAAACTAATTGGAACCGCAAATTTCCCTTCTGCAATTTTTTCAATTCTTGTAAAAACAAACCCATGAAAAACCAGTTCTTCATAAAAACCGCCGACAATAAAACCAGCTGTTAAAATAAAAATATAGTTTAAAAAATGACCTCTTACATTTTTAAAATCTTCAAGGTTTGCAGGATGCAAATCAATAACTCTGCTAAGTAAGGGGAAAAATACATATTGCAGGAATACAAAAAGTATAATCGCTGAAACGGCTCCGATAAAAATTGATTTTATTTCAAAACGCTTAAAACTAAATCCAATATCGGCCAGCGTTTCCTTACTTCTTTTTAAAAACAACCAAACGACCAGGAGTACAGGTACCACATATAAGAAAGGAACAGGTAGCAAGGCAAAATGAGGAAACAGGAAAACAAAAGCGATGGCAAACAGTATGAAAATAATCTGCTTAAAGAATAAGTGTTTCGCTTGCATATTTTTTACCATTCTGCCCCAGGATAAGCGCGTTGCAAAAATTGCATTTCTGCAAGAATATAACCTAAATGTTCGGTATGAATTCCATTTTTGCCACCGCTTTGCATCCAGGTTTTTTCATCAGGAAGACCCAGCGTTGCTTCTTCTAGAACAGTTTTTATTTTTGATAGCCAGTCGTTTTTGATATTCGTTACGTTGATGCTGATATCATTTTGAAGATAACTTTCAAATGAAGCAGGAACAAACATTTCACCCGTATAAGGCCATAATTCATCAATGGCTTTTTGCATTCTTTTTTTACTTTCTTCGGTGCCGTCGCCGAGCCTGATGACCCATTCGCTGCTCCATCTTACATGGTAGGTTACTTCCTTTAAAGATTTTTCTGCAATGGCCGCCAGTTGTTTGTCATCAGAATAAATTAATTTTTGATAAAAATAAAACTGCCACATACTAAAAAAAAATATTTTGCCAGATGTTTTTGCCCAATCGCCATTTGGAAGCTCGGTTATGAGTAGATTTTTGAATTCATTGACATCTCTTAAGTAAGCCAGATGGTCTTCAGTAATATTTTTTTCTCTTTTCTCATCTGTATTCATTATTTCAGCGGCGTACTGATAAAAATTGCGCGCTTGTCCGATCAGATCCAGAGCAATATTAGAAATAGCAATATCCTGCTCAAGCATCGGTCCGTGGCCGGTCCATTCACTCAATCGGTGTCCCATGATTAATGAACTATCTGCAAGGTGAAGGGTGTAATTGACTAAATCATTTTTCCCATTATTTATTGCTTTGATGGCCATTAATCTTTCTATTTTCAAATATGCCTTTACATGTATTTTAATTCATCCGGCAAATTATAAAAGGTAGGATGCCGGTAAATTTTATCATTTGCCGGATCAAATAAGCTTTCCGATTCATCAGGATTGGTCGCATGAATATATTTTGATTCTACCACCCAGATGCTTACGCCTTCCATTCTGCGGGTATAAACATCACGGGCATTTTCAATCGCCATTTTCGCATCAGCAGCGTGAAGACTTCCGGCGTGTTTATGTTCCAGTCCCTGTGTGCTTCGAATGAAAACTTCCCAAAGTGGTTGTTCCTGATTCATGTTGTTTTTAATTTATTTTCATAATATAAACTCCGCTTTTATATTTTTTTTAATTTAAATATTTTTTGCCTGCTCGTTTTTAAATTAACACAATATAAGTTTACAGAAACTTAGAAAAAGAATTTTTACCACAAAGCCAAATGAGCACAAATAGAAACTTTGTTTATAAGTAATGAATAAGCTGCTAAAGGAACGCATATAGTCCTGTTTTATTCCTCTTTTTTCACCGGAATGATAAACAGCGGTATTGTGCTTCGGCGTAATACTTTTTCAGCAACGCTGCCCATCAAAATTTTATCTAATCCCCGTCTGCTGTGCGTTCCCATTACAATTACGTCGGCACTTATTTCATTGGCGGTTTCGAGGATTGCATCGCCGGAATCGCCGTCTTTTACGATCGATTTAATTAATGGATCGGCCAGATGTTGCTTTGTTTTTGCAAGATAATCCTGTGCAGCATTTTGCAATTCAGTCACCGTATTTGTTTGCAACATTCCCAGATTACTGAAACTGTCGAAGCCCATTATTGGCGAATAATCGAGCGAAGAATAATAGGTATAATCGGCGACTACATGCAATAAAGTAACTTCTGCATTCATTGATTTTGCCAGGGAATAGCCGGTTTCAGCAATGAGTTGCGCTGTGGGGTTGTAATCAATTGCAATGAGAATTTTTTTCATTGTTTGCGGAAAATTTATGTTTAAAATAATGGCGCTTCTTCAAAAGTAATGAAAACAAAAAAAGAAGGTAATAAGGTTGTGTTCCCTTGGGTATGCCTCACTGTTATTAGGCAATAAGATTGAAATTTTATCAGTTAACAAAATATCTGGTAAAAGTTCAATCTTATTACCTTAGTAACTCAAAGTCTAAAAACCATAAGCACCTTATTAGCTTATTTTCAACAAAATGACCAACAACCAAAGGAATGTCTGTTTAGTCTTTTAAAGTTACCAACTTTTGAAAAGTTGGTAACTTTCATAAAATTTACTTTAACAACGCTTTCGCTCTTTCTACTACATTTTCTACACTAAATCCATATTCTTTCATCACTTCTTCTCCTGGCGCAGATTCCCCAAATTTACTTATTCCAATTACATCGCCATCATCCGTTACATATTTCAACCAACCAATAGGCGAACCGGCTTCTACAGCCAAACGTTTCCGGATATTTTTTGGAAATACAGTTTCCTTATATTCCTTGCTTTGCTGGTCAAAGATTTCCCAGCAAGGGAAGCTTACCACACGGGCCTGAACAGACTCCTGTTTCAATTTTTCCTGTGCTTCCAGTAAAAGATGAACTTCACTTCCTGTTCCCATCAGGATTACCTGTGGCTCATTTTCGCAATCAGATAAAATGTATGCGCCTTTTTCCAGATTCGCTGCTTTTGCATATTTGTCCTGGTCAATAATAGGAATGTTCTGCCGGGTAAGAACGATCGCAACCGGGCCATTTGAATGTTCCAAAGCTACCCTCCATGCTTGTGCAGTCTCATTGGCATCTGCCGGGCGAATAACGGTCATGTTTGGAACAGAACGCAATCCGATCAATTGTTCTACCGGCTGATGGGTCGTTCCATCTTCACCAAGCCCAATACTATCATGTGTGTATAAAAAAACCGGACGGATTTTCATAATCGCTGCCAGTCTGATTGGAGGCCGCATGTAATCAGAAAATATGAGGAAAGTAGCGCCAAAAGGAATAATGCCTTTTGTGAGTGCCATCCCGTTCAAAACAGAACCCATAGCATGCTCCCTGATTCCAAAGTGGAAATTTCTTCCCCCATGATTTTCATCAGAGAAAGATTTAAAAGAATCAAGTTCCGTATCTGTTGATGGAGATAGGTCAGCCGAACCGCCAATTAACAAAGGCAGTTGATCAGCAATCGCATTCAACGTTTTTCCGGAAGCTTTGCGTGTGGCAATTCCTTTCGCATCCGGTTTAAAAACGGGCAGCTTTTCTTTCCATCCTTCCGGCAAATTTCCATCTCTCAACAATTCATATTCTGCCGCTTCTGAAGGATATTTTTCTTTATATTTTGCATAAAGATCATTCCAATCCTGCTCTTTTTTTACTCCCGCGCTTCCTTTGGCATGATAGTAATCCAACACTTCCCGGGGAACTACAAAATTTTGATCAGGGTCAAAGCCAAAATTCTCTTTCACCAATCTCACTTCCTCTTTACCCAAAGGCGAGCCATGAGCAGCGGCTGTGTCTACTTTGTTTGGACTTCCATATCCAATATGCGTGCGTACTTTAATCAATGACGGACGGTTGGTTTCATTTTGCGCATTGATAACAGCAGTGTGGATTGCCTCAACATCATTACCATCAGCTACCGATTGAACATGCCATCCATAAGCCTGGAAACGCTCGGTTACATCTTCATTAAATGTAAGCGAGGTATCCCCTTCAATGGTGATTTTATTATCATCATACAAATAGATTAGATTCCCCAGTTTGAGATGACCAGCAAGAGAAGCCGCTTCTGCACTCACACCTTCCATAATATCTCCATCGCTGCAGATGGCGTAAATTTTATAATTAAAGATGTCAAAACCAGGTTTGTTGTATCTTGAAGCCATGTATTGCTGGCCAATTGCCATTCCTACTCCATTAGCAAAACCTTGTCCGAGCGGACCGGTGGTCACTTCTATTCCGGGTAACAATCCATATTCCGGATGGCCGGCGGTTCTGCTGTGAAGCTGCCGGAAATTTTTTAAATCATCTAATGAAACATCATAACCTGTAAGATATAAAAAGCAATATTGCAACATACATGCATGACCTGCTGATAAAACAAATCTGTCACGATTTGGCCATTCCGGATCATGTGGATTATAATTCATCACTTTTGTCCAGAGTACATCTCCTATTGGTGCAAGCGCCATCGGTGTGCCCGGATGCCCTGAATTGGCTTTCTGCACTGCATCTGCTGATAAAACCCGAACCGTATTAATTCCTAATTGTTCAATTGATTCCATTTTTGTTTTATTTTTTATTTGGTTATTAGTTGCCTCAAAGTATATGCCGGTAAAGAATGGCATTAACAACAAATGTACACGAAAGAATGTTTTGCAGGAAAATTCGAAATAAAAAAACAACTTTTTTAATAATTTGAAAATCATTCAATATTAGGAGCAGTTTTTGCAGAAAAGTTTTTAAATGAAAATGATGAAACATCAGTTTAAGATTGGTGATCATGTAAAATGGAATTCGGAAGCTGGTCAGGTATCCGGCAAAATCATTAAAGTGTATAAAAATGATTTTGATTACAAGGGATATACCCATCATGCAAGTAAACAGGATCCCCAGTATGACATAAAAAGTGATAAAAGTGAGCACATTGCAACTCACAAAGGATGGGCTTTGACATTGGTGTCCAGTAAACAGACGATTTAATTTGAAAATAAACACATTTTTATGGAAGCAAAACACAACGAATCAACAGAACTAAGACCCGAAGGTGGCCGTTTGATGGATGCGCCGGTAGTGCCGATGAACGTTCCGGAATTTATAAGGCAAATAAAAAATGAGCCGGCATGGAAAAAAAGCGATCGGAATGCGATAACGATTTATAAAACAAACGGAATGCGAATCGTATTGATCGCACTGCATGAAGATGCTGTAATGGAAAAACACGCTACAAATGGAATCGTCAGTGTACAGGTGCTGGATGGAGAAGTTGTTTTTAACACGGAAGAAAATTCTATTGTTTTGAGAAAGGGAGAAATGATTGCCTTGCACAGAAATGTTCATCATAGTGTGGCAGCTACCAAAGAAGCTGTTTTTTTATTGACTGTCGCGGATTTTTTGGGATAAGTTTATAGTAAAGAAAGGACAAATAGTATTTTCTAAAAATCAAGTGATAACAAAATAAAAATTAAATTCAAAAGTTTATTTGATTAATGCTTTTTATCCCACTTTCTTGTTTAAAATTTTTGGAATTTTAGCAATGGATGACTGAATTGCTTTTTGTACAAACTGGTTTAAAGTAATACCTTATTTTGAAGAAATGAATGCCGCTTTCTGATATAGTTCCGGGGAGATTCTCGTTGTAACTAAAAAATCTTTGGGTCCTGATAAGAGTCTCTGTTTCAGTTTTTCTTTTTTCGGCATATCTATATTTCAAAGATAACGGCATTTTTGTAACTAAAAAACAGTTGCAAATTGGTTTAGCAACTGTTTTATTTTTATGGAAAAATTATTAAAATAGGATTTATCGGTTAACTGAGCAGATTTAATTATCCCTCTCCCCTCCCATGACAGTTCTTACATTTCTTTCCGCTACCGCATGGACATGGATCATTTCGACCCACTTTTGGGCCGACCCTTACGGGTTCCTGTTTAATATTTTCTGAAGGATCTATGTACTCATTTTCTCCGGAAAGATATTCCGGCCCTGCGCCTGCACCTGCAAATTCTTCTTTTCGCTGGCGCATTTTACTCATGTCGGTTCTTCTCCTTCTTTCTTCCGTTATTCTTGTTGGCTGGTTTTGTTCGGCCGGAATGCTGCAATGTGCCAGGAAACTCACAATATCTTTATTCACCTGGTCGTCCATTTGTTTAAACGCGCCAAACGCTTCGATTTTATAAATTACCAGAGGATCTTTTTGTTCATAACCAGCAGTTTGTACACTTTGTCTTAAGTCATCCATGGCACGTAAATGCTCTTTCCATGCATCATCAATCAAAGCAAGTGTAATGTTGCGCTCCAGGGCATTGGTTAATTCAGCTCCATTTGTTTCAATCGTTTTATCCAGATTGGCAATCGCCTGCATTCCTTTTTTACCATCTGTAAAAGGAACGGCAACATTTATAATATGAGCGCCTTGTTCTTTACGGATATTTTTGATCACCGGAAGCGTTTGCTGATTCATCAACAGATTCTTGCGGTTGTAATGGTCTTTAGCTTCGTAATATAAAGTGTTGGCTAAAGTATTTAAATCTTCTTTTTCCAGTTGTTCGGCAGTAATGGTTGTATCAATTCCAAAATTCATAATTACGGCAAGTTTAAATTCGTCGTAATTATTGATTTCTTTAAATGAATTAATAATTCCTTCTGCTACAGAATAAAATGCATTATCCAAATCCAGCGCCAGCCTTTCTCCAAACAAAGCATGGTTGCGTTTTCCATAAATAACGGTACGCTGTTTATTCATTACGTCGTCATATTCCAACAATCTTTTACGGATACCAAAGTTGTTTTCTTCCACTTTCTTTTGAGCACGTTCAATGCTGTTGGAAATCATTTTGTGTTGAATTACTTCGCCCTCTTTGTATCCCATTCTGTCCATCAATGCGGCGATTCTTTCACTGCCAAACATGCGCATCAAATCATCTTCAAGTGATACAAAAAATTTGGAAGAACCCGGATCTCCCTGCCTTCCTGCACGTCCGCGCAACTGCCTGTCAACACGACGGCTTTCGTGTCTTTCTGTGCCTAGAATTGCTAACCCACCTGCTTCTTTTACTCCTGGCCCGAGTTTGATATCTGTACCACGACCGGCCATATTTGTGGCTATGGTAACGGCGCCGGCCAATCCAGCTTCAGCAACCACTTGCGCTTCTTTGGCATGTTGTTTTGCATTCAACACATTATGAGGAATTCCCTTTTGTTTCATCATCCTGCTCAGCAACTCACTTACTTCTACAGAAGTAGTACCCACAAGAATTGGTCTTCCTGCAGCAATCATTTTTTCTACTTCGTCTATTACAGATTTGAATTTTTCTCTTTTGGTTTTAAAAACCAGATCCTGAACATCTTCCCTGATAACCGGAACATTGGTAGGAATGGAAACCACATCCAGTTTGTAAATGTCCCAGAACTCTGCTGCTTCCGTTTCGGCTGTACCAGTCATGCCGGCGAGCTTGTGATACATTCTGAAATAATTCTGCAAGGTAATGGTAGCGTAAGTTTGGGTAGCGCTTTCAATTTTCACATTTTCTTTCGCTTCTATCGCCTGGTGCAATCCGTCTGAATAGCGGCGGCCTTCCATAATACGGCCTGTCTGCTCATCCACAATTTTTACCTGGCCGTCAATCACCACATATTCCACATCATTTTCAAAAAGGGTATAGGCTTTTAATAATTGCTGAACGGTATGAATTCTTTCAGCTTTTATCGAATAGTCGTTTAATAAAGTTTCTTTTTGCTCTAATTTTTGCTCAGCAGTCAAATCGCTTTTTTCAATTTCTGCCATCTTTACGCCAATATCCGGCATAATAAAAAACTCCGGATCTTCACCTGATTTTGTTATCAATGCAATTCCTTTATCTGTAAGCTGAACCTGGTTGTTTTTTTCATCAATTACAAAATAAAGCTCGTCATCTACAATGTGCATATTCTTTTGCTGCTCACCGAGATAATAGTTTTCAGATTTCTGAAGTTTCACCTTCATTCCTGGTTCGCTCAGGTATTTTATTAAAGCATTATTCTTGGGAAGTCCGCGATGAGAGCGGTATAAGGCAAGTCCGCCATCTTTTGGATCGTCATTTCCTTCGGCTATTTTTTTCTTTGCTTCTATTAAAAATGCATTCGTAACTTTCTTTTGCGCTTCTACGATTTTCTCAACACGCGGTTTCAACTGATCGAATTCCTGTTGGTCACCACGGGGTATTGGCCCGGAAATAATTAACGGCGTTCTGGCATCATCAATCAATACGCTATCCACTTCATCCACCATCGCAAAATGATGCTTTCCCTGTACCATTTCTTCGGGAGTATGCACCATATTATCACGCAGGTAATCGAAACCAAATTCATTATTGGTTCCGTAAATAATATCGCTGCCATACGCTTTTCTGCGCTCTTCACTGTTGGGCTGATGCTTGTCAATGCAATCCACCGTAAGCCCGAGCCATTCAAACAGGGTTCCGTTCCATTCGCTATCACGGCGGGCGAGATAATCATTTACAGTTACAATGTGAACGCCCAACCCGGCAAGTCCGTTGAGGTAAGCCGGCATTATTGATACCAGTGTTTTACCTTCACCTGTTGCCATCTCTGCAATCTTACCCTGGTGCAAAACAATCCCACCAATCAACTGGACATCGTAGTGAACCATGTTCCAGGTGATTTGTCCGCCTGCCGCTGTCCATGAATTTTTAAAAATAGCTTTATCGCCTTCGATGCGGATGTGATCTTTTGTTACGCTGAAGTCGCGATCGAGTTGTGTTGCAGTA
>JBQCFO010000263.1:0-2469 GCA_051959055.1 Ginsengibacter sp.
AAACAGGCATCACACTTTTTTAAAACGCTGCACCTGTATGCAAGTTTTTACCATGAAATGACAAATAAAAAATTGCAGTAATCTTACATAGACACTTTGTATCGTGATTTGCAGGTCTTTTAAAATGAAAAAAAAAT
This sequence comes from Ginsengibacter sp., assembly GCA_051959055.1. Taxonomy (GTDB): domain Bacteria; phylum Bacteroidota; class Bacteroidia; order Chitinophagales; family Chitinophagaceae; genus Ginsengibacter. Next base: position 138 of record JBQCFO010000263.1, read on the forward strand.
GAACCTCTATGTTTTTATTTGTTCATTTTTCAGACATGCGGTTTTTACTAAACTGCTTTAATTATTTAAAAATTACCTGCATTGCAGCCTTACTTGGATTCGACGCTATGGTTATTCCGGCTGGTGCTGAAGTAATTTTTAATGGCCGGATGTAATCTTTGGAGGCATCCGGCATGGATGTAGTTACCTGGGAAAAAGGACTCAGCCAAATATTTTAGATTTTAAAGAGGTGTCAGACTTTTTTTAATGTAAGAAACCGCCTCTCATCAGCAATTCGCAAAAAAGAAAATTGAAAACCTAACTTTTAAAAGGCTGCCGGTTCGGCAACCTTTTAAAAGTAATTACTAAAATTATCTTGACCCTTTATATGTATAAACAGCGTGATAAACCCGTGGCCCTGATGCACCCACATATGAGCCACTCACATAAAAAGTTTTTGTTGCCGGATCATAATGATCACTATTCGGAGTAGGTGTAGTAACACCATTAAAAACTTCAACAAGCGAATTGTCCGGGTTAATGGTAATATCAAGTTCTACTCCAAATGCCCCTACGGTTGTGTTGATTGGTGATGTTTTTACACTATTTAAGCCTGTAGTAACCAGCGCCTGTGTATATCCTTTGGAATTATCCCATGTTAAATCTCCATAAGCCGGATGAATAAATTCACCAGCGGATTTATAGATACCATCCCATTGATTCTTTGGACCTATTGCAACAATGCCATGATCTAAGTTGCCGATGGTATAACCAGATTCAGCTACGCTCGTTATAACAAAACCAAGAGCAAAAGTACCATTCAGTAAATCTGAAGGCTTAAATTTTACCTGGAGATATCCGGTACGGCTGCCTTTTGGTATGGTCACTACGTTATTTACAATTGTTACGTTTGTACCAGGATTAGTATAATTGGTGCCGTTAGAATCATTATAATTTTGAACCAATTGATCGTTCTCAGTTAAAGTAACATGTATATCCTGGGTAGCTGCGGAAAGACCTCCCAGCTCTACAGGTACCAGGTTCACAGTAGTGTCATTATCAGGAATAAGTGGGTATGCAGCCTGAAGAAAGTTTGTTGTATCACTAACAGTAATACCAAGTGTGATAACTTTGATATCTACACCTGAGCCTCCGGATCCAGACTGAATACTTCCGTTTTCAAAAGCTTTGTCTTTTAGACAACTGGTAGCTGTAATTGAAAGAATTAAAGCTGGTATTATATACGATTTAATAAAATGAATTTTCATATTTCAGGTTTACTTTTATTATACAATTTTAATTTCAGTTTTATGGTTCCCAGAATAATTTCTTTGTAAAAACATCCGATGCTACTTCGCTAGGTACATTCTTTGAATTAGTAGTATATTCACTTTGCGGATATAGCAATCTTAAAGGAAGTTTATTTGAAATTTTCCCTGGAAAAGTAGATATGTAACTGTTGTCTGTTAAAAAATGTAGCCTGTTTTGATCTAAAAAAGACTCCAGAGGATCAATCGCTGTATTTGCAATATACTTCTGATACGCAACTATCTGGACTTTGGCTGCTACCGTACTAGCAGAATTCAACGTCGCAATCTCAGGATTTTTAGATATATAATTAGCCGCAGCAGTGGTCGGATTTGGAACTCCCAACCATACAAAAGACTCAGTAATCGCGGCAGCCAAAGCGGCATTGGCATCTCCGGCCATCCAGCCACGTGCTACAGCCTCTGCTTTTAAAAAGAGGCTTTCATAGCTTGGATAAATAAATTGTGACTGAGAAAAGCCTGTACCGACTTTATTGGCATTAAGATCGCCAACTAAGGCAGGCCCAAAGTAAGAACTGGAGGAAGCTTGGGCCAGAGTTCCTACTGGATCTCCAAAAGTATTACCTACAAAACCATTCGATGCATCAAAACCGGCAGGAAAGAAAAAACGGCCGAGCCTGGGGTCATCGGTAGAACTTAGTATATTCACAATATAAGCATTAGCGTCAGTGGAAAGATTGGATTGTGTGCCGGTAGGAGTCCATCCATAATTAGCGTAATAAGGATTTTGCTTGCTCACATCGTTAACATAGCCCGGGTTTACACTTATTGATTGGCCTGCACCCAGCACACCTCCTGTGCTTTGTATTTTTGCAATTTCGGCTGAAGGATCAAACCCGGGAACCTCTGATTGCCTTATCAATAATCTTAATCTTAAAGTGTTTGCAAATGCAATCCACAGGTTTGCGTTGCCATGGTTTATTATATCAGCCGCAGCAAATGCACTTTTTTGTGGGAGCATCATATAGCCAATAGCAGTATCCAGGCGTTCCAGTAATGAATTATATATATCCTGCGCTTTATCA
>JBQCFO010000264.1:0-5827 GCA_051959055.1 Ginsengibacter sp.
GGTAGAAACTGGCTTTCCTTTTTTCTCAACAGCTGGTTTACTTTCCAGGAAAAAAATGGATAACTGTTTTAAAAATGGACCATTTTAAAAAAATTATCAGTGAAAAAATAATTCAATTATTGTATATTTACTAGTGAATAAAAAAGAAACTGAAGCAGCATCTTTTAGTCCATTGCTTACTTACCCGACCTCACGAAAATATCCTTTGAATTTTAACAGAAGGTAATTAGAAAAATAATTTTAAATGTCCCTTCCTTTTAAAAAAGCAATTCGCTTTCCGGGGATTCATTCAGAAAGAAACACTTCTTTCACAGCTCTTATATTTTGGGCTATAAGTCTTGCCAAACCCTACCGCAAAATGGTGGTGATTATTCTGATTGCCATGTTGCTGGAAGCTTTAATCGGTTTGGCTACACCATGGCCGCTTAAAATCATCATTGACAATGTGGCGGCCCATCATCCTTTACCACATTGGCTAAATTGGTTGAATCTTATTTTTCCAAAAGAAAATATCAAACAAATGGCAGCAGTGGCGGCAATCAGTTTTGTAGCTATAACTGCCTTCGGTTCATTTGCTGATTTTTTGGATAATTATTATAATGAAAAAGTAGCGCAATTTGTTGCCAATGATCTGAGACGTAAAATTTACCATCATCTTCAACACCTTTGCCTCTCTTATTATGATACACACCAAACTGGTAAATTACTGAGTACCCTGACTACCGATGTTTCTACCATTCAGGATTTTGCTTCTTCTACCCTGTTAAACATTCTTGTAGATGCCATTACCATTGTTGGCATGATTGGAATTATGTTTTACCTTGACTCTGACTTCACACTTGTAGCCTTGTCAGTCGCTCCTTTTTTGCTTTTTTTTGTCGCACGTTTTAAAAAAGCGATGAAGAAAGCAACGCGCGAGGTTCGAAAAGACCAGAGCAATATGCTGGTTATTTTGCAGCAAGGCCTGGAATCTATCCGTGCAGTGAATGCCTTTGGTCGTGAAGATTTTGAAGATGCGAAATTGCAGAAGGTAAGCCAGGAGACGGTCTTTGCTGCCCTGAAAGCCAGAAAAGTAAAATCTGTTGTTTCACCTTTCGTAGCGGTTACGGTTTCATTATGTACTGCCTTTGTTCTTTGGCGTGGAGCAGATCTGATATTGAAAGGAGCTATGTCGGTTGGAGCACTTACTGTTTTTCTTTGGTATATGAACAAATTTTTTAGCCCGGTTCAGAATCTTGCCAAAATGACCAGTTCTATTGCCCAGGTTACCGTTGCACTGGAAAGAATACAGGCCATTTTAAATACCGATACGATTATTGCAGAAAAACCAAATGCAATAAATCCGGATAAATTCAGCGGAAAGATTGTTTTTGAGCATGTAAGTTTTGCTTACAATCCAGAATTTCCTGTAATAAACGATTTTAATCTTACTATAAATCCCGGAGAACGTATCGGTATTTGTGGGCCTACAGGAAGTGGTAAATCAACTATCGTAAGCCTCATTGCACGGTTTTATGATCCTACAAATGGACAGGTATTAATAGATGATGCAGACATTACCGATTTTACACTTGATGGGCTGCGATCGCAAATAGGATTTGTATTGCAGGATACCATACTTTTTTATGGCTCTATCCGTGAAAACATTGCTTATGGCCGTCCGGAAGCCACTGATGAAGAAATTATTGAAGCCGCTAAACTTGCAAATGCTCATGAATTTATTGAAAAGTTGCCCCATGGCTATGATACATTGGTTGGAGAAAGAGGCATAACTCTTTCAGGAGGCCAGCGCCAGCGAATCGGTATTGCCCGGGCTGTTGTACGCAATTCACCTATTCTAATCCTGGATGAACCAACTGCTTCACTGGATACAGAATCAGAAAAAATAGTGATAGAAGCGCTTGAGAAATTAATGCAGGGGCGAACAGTGATCACTATTGCGCACCGCTTAAGCACCATTCGCGATGCTGATAAAATTGTTGTAATGGATCACGGATTAATAGCAGAAGAAGGAACACATGAAGAACTGATGAAAAAAGGAAGAATGTATGCGGATCTTTACAATGTGCAAAGATGGTCAGATCACAGTCCGCAGAAAATGTTGAATTCGGTTCAGAATGTAGACGGATAAATAAAACGAACATCTTCAGCAAACAAAGAAAAAATCAATTTTTATGTTCCACCGGTCTATAATGATTTTGCCTGATGATACTGCTCAGGAAATTATGGGAGCCATTGATAGCGCAGAAGATTCCCTCCGGATAAAAATGTTTCTCTTTTCTGACACAGGCCTTATCAATGCGCTGATAGCAGCGAAAAAACGGGGTGTAAAGGTAAAAGTAATGCTGAATCCTTCACGAAATAATGGTGAACAGGAGAATGCAGAGACCAGGAAAACACTGGAAGCAGCAGGGATAGAAGTTCGCGACAGCAACCCTTTCTTTTCCATTACTCACGAAAAATCAATGGTAGTGGATGAGCGGCTGGCATTTATAAAATCATTGAACTGGGAAACAAAAAATCTTACCGAAACACGTGATTATGCAATCATCACCACACATCCGCACGAAGTAAAAGAAATTATTTTGTGTTTTGAAGCGGACTGGTATCGTCACACTTTTGAACCGGGTGAAAATATGAATCTCATCTGGTGCATTAACAATGGCAGAACAAGGATAGCCAGGTTTATTGATGAAACAAGGCATTCCCTTTTTATACAAAACGAACGTTTCCAGGATCTGGTCATTATTGAAAGGCTGGTACGTGCATCAAAACGTGGAGTAAAGATTCATGTGATGGTACGTCCTCCACATACTTTGCGAATGGAAAAACTTGTAGAAGGTGTGGGTGGATTAAGAATTATGGATGACGTTGGAATTAAAATTCATAAACTCAACTACCTGAAACTTCATGGTAAAATGTTGTTGTCTGACGGTTGTCGTGCGATCATCGGATCTATCAATTTAACGCCAGGCAGTTTTGACCACCGTCGTGAACTGGCAATTGAAGTACACGATGCAGAAGTGATAGAACGGCTGCAAAAAATTGCCCATTACGACTGGGAGAATTCTCATCCTCTTGATCTGACTGATCAGGGACTTTTGCAAGACCTGGAAAAAATGGGAAAGGGTGGCATCGAAAAGATAGTGCTCAACGAAGAAACAATAGATAAAATGAATCACCATGATAAATAGAAGAACAACCGGCTATCCTATTTCTCATTGATGAAATTTAAAAATGAATAATTATTATTTTAATAAAAAAAGTTTTAAAAAAATTCTACAAATGCGCAAACTCCTTTTAATACTTTCTGTTTTCTTTTTTGCTTACCGGGCATCCTCACAAAATCCAGATATATCTGCAGGATCCAAAAATAATATAGCAGAACGGCCTAAGCTTGTAATAGGAATTGTAATAGATCAAATGCGGTGGGATTATCTATACAGGTACTATAATCTGTATTCTGAAACTGGAGGATTTAAGAGACTGATAAGGCAGGGATTTTCCTGCGACAATACCATGATTCCTTATATTCCTACAGTAACCGGATGCGGCCACACAAGCATTTTTACCGGCTCCATTCCTGCCATTGATGGAATTACAGGAAACGATTGGTGGGATTATAATCTTTCAAAATCAGTCTATTGCTCTGAAGATGATAGTGTAAATACGATTGGAAGCAATACCAACGCCGGAAAAATGAGCCCGCGAAATTTACTCGTGACCACAATTGGTGATGAACTTCGGCTGGCAACAAATTTTCATAATAAAGTAATTGGGATTGCCTTAAAAGACCGTGCTGCAATTTTGCCTGCCGGGCACAGCGCTAATGCCGCCTATTGGTATGATGATAAAACCGGAGACTGGATCACCTCTTCTTATTATATGAATGAACTGCCACAATGGGTAAAAGAGCTGAACGCAAAAAAAATGGCAGACAGCTATTTTGCACAAAACTGGAATACGCTTTATCCCATTGACAAATACGTGCAAAGCACTCCTGATGAAGAACCTTATGAATACACGCCTTTTGGAGCAAAGGCTTTTCCATATAATCTTCAGCAATTTGTGGGCAAAAATTACGGAATACTTCCAGTAACTCCTTATGGAAATACATTTACATTTGATATCGCCAAAGCCGCAATAAAAGGGGAAAATCTCGGTGCAGGCTCCAATACCGATCTTCTTACCATCAGCTTATCAACACCGGATTATATTGGCCACTCATTTGGTCCCAATTCTGTAGAAGCAGAAGATGATTTCCTGAGACTGGATAAAGACCTCGGTGCATTTTTGGATTTTCTGGACAACCAAATTGGAAAGGGACAATACCTCGTTTTTTTAACAGCCGATCATGGAGCAGCGCACGTGCCAGCCTTTTTGAAAGAACATAAAATCCCGGCAGGAAATGTGGATGATCAGAAAATATCCGACCAACTGAACAGCTTACTAAAAGACAAATTCAAAACTGACAATCTGGTTATTGGGATAATCAATTACCAGGTTTACCTTGATCGTAAAGCAATATTTTCCGGACGTCGTCTGAATAAAGAAGATGTGTATAATACCGTCATAGATTTTTTACTGCAGCAACCTGGTATTTCCAGGGCTTTTGCACTCGATAATTTAAGCGAGGTAACCATGAATAATTCCATAAAAAATAAAATAGCAAATGGATATCTTCCTTCACGAAGTGGTGATATTCAAATTATTTTTAAACCACAATGGATAGAAGGTTTTATGAACGGAGGCACTACTCATGGTGTATGGAATCCTTATGATTCGCACATTCCATTGATTTGGTATGGCTGGAGTATCCATACGGGAAAAACAAACAAGGAGGTTTATATGACCGACATTGCCCCAACAATAGCGGCAATGCTTCATATTCAAATGCCAAGTGGATCTATTGGCCATGTGATTGAAGATGTTTCAAAATAACACATTGATGAAATATTTCGAAAGAGTTTAACTATTCTACTGAAAACAATTGCTTAATGATTTATTGACTGCATAATTGATTTTTAATTTCAAAAAAATAATTGCGTTGATGAAATTAATTCTAGTCATCATAATCTGTATTACTACGCTTACATCCAGAAATGGATTTAGTCAAACGGCGCCTTTTGATAAAGTAAAATTCTTCGAGGACACTTCAATCATCCATGCTACCATTACAACAAATATGGGAATGGTCTTCAGAAAAAAAGATAAACCCGGCCTTGAATTTCCCGCAAATTTTTCAGCAACACTGCCCGATGGCAACACAATCAACGAACCAGTCATTCTCACAGTGAGGGGACATTTCAGAAGAGAAAAATGTTTTCTGCCTCCTCTGACAGTTGATTTTAAAGATAAAAAGACTTCTGTATTAAAGCCATTAGGCTCCTTAAAATTAGTAAGTCAATGCTATACTTCAGAGATTGGTGAAAAATATTTATTAAGCGAATTCCTGGTGTATAAGATTTACAACCTCCTTACTGATATGAGTTTTCGGGTGAGATTATTGAATTTAAAATTAATAGACAGTTCTGGCAAGAAGAAAGCCGTTACAGAATATGCTTTTCTTATGGAGGATATTAAAAATTTGGCTAAGCGAAACAATTGCACCTATTTAAAAGCTAAAATGGATCAAAGGAACACCAACAATTATCAAATGACCATGACGGCTATATTTGAATACATGATTGGTAATACGGATTTTGGTGTTTCTGCAAATCACAATACCAGGCTACTTCTTTCAAAAACAGATTCTACCCACAAACCTTTTGTAGTACCTTACGATTTTGATTTTTCAGGATTTGTAAATACCAATTATTCAATCCCT
>JBQCFO010000265.1:0-3277 GCA_051959055.1 Ginsengibacter sp.
TTGAGGCCATTGGATTATCTGAATGAATCGCCGGAGTCAAGCGTGTCTGTAACTTTCCTTTTAAAATTATACCAGATTACCAAAAACAAAAAATATCTTGAGCCTGCATTGAAGTGTATGAATGAAATTATAAAGAAAATAATTCCTATTGGCCAATGGGAAGATTTTGAAACATACTGGTCGTGCAGCAGGTATGGTTCACAGGATCTGGTGGGCAAAAAAGTTGCGCGCAATAATATGTTCAAACAGAATACACTTTCGATGTATTATACGGCGCAAGCTCTTTATAATTGTTACGAAATAACCCATCAGCAGAAATTTCTCAAATACGGAAAACGCACTTTGGATGAAATGCTCATGTATCAGGCATCCTGGCAACCTCCGTATATGTATGTAAATGTACTCGGAGGTTTTGGAGTAATGAATGGAGATGCAGAATGGAATGATTCGAGGCAAAGTCTCTTTGCCGGATTAATTGTAAAATATGGAAAACTTACCGGCGATAAAAATTATATTCAACGTGGGTTGGCTGCATTGCGCGCTTCATTTGTAATGATGTACACGCCTCTCAATCCAAGAACAAAAAAACAATGGGAATTAAAATGGGATTTTTTTGGCCTAAAAGATTATGGCTTTATGATGGAAAATTATGGGCACGGCGGCGAAACAAATCCTGACGGATTGGGAATCGGAGAATTTACCATTTATGACTGGGGAAATGGAGCGGCCTCTGAAGCATATAACCGGATGGTGGATCATTTTGGAGAATCATTTATTCTTGAAAATTAAAATATTGATTATTTGTTTGTTTACTGTCTTGTCTATTTTAAAAATTATTTATTTCTAAAAAACAAAAACCATTAAAATTTATTCCTTTACTAAAAATTATGTTATGACTACAAGAAAAATTTTTTACTTTTTAATCTGCTTTTTTCTTTCTTCTAATTTATTGGCACAAGGCGATTACAATGGCATAGATGCCAATATGAGCAATATCTATCGCATGTCTGATGCAAAAACACGTTCTATAAGTCCTGAAAATTTTACAGGTGAAAAAGGAAAAGGAGGAATGGCTACAGAAGGTACCGGCAAAAACGCCGCAAGAGATTTGGGCAAAGGATGGAAAATAAGCCCAAGTGTTGTCATTAAAGCCCATACAACATTTACCGTTGCCGAAATTGATGGTCCGGGTTCTGTACAACATATTTGGATGACTCCAACCGGCGTGTGGCGCAATTCCATTATTCGCTTTTACTGGGATGGCGAAACAACACCTTCTGTAGAAGCGCCGGTCGGAGATTTCTTTGGCATGGGATGGAATCAATACGCTCCCTTGCAATCACTTGCTGTTTGTGTAAACCCGGGAAGCGCTTTTAATTGCTATTGGCCAATGCCTTTCCGAAAAAAGTGTAGAATTACGATGGAAAATATTGATGATAAAGATATGGTTTTGTATTATCAGGTTGATTACATTCTTACCAAAGTACCTTCTGATGCGGCTTATTTTCATGCTCAATTCAGACGTGTAAATCCTTTGCCTTATAAAGGTGTTTATACATTGGTAGATGGAATAAAAGGCAGAGGTCAATATGTGGGTACTTATATGGCTATAGGTGTCCACAATAATGGGTGGTGGGGTGAAGGTGAAATTAAATTTTATATAGACGGCGATACTGAATATCCAACAATCAATGGGACAGGGACAGAAGATTATTTTTGTGGCTCCTATGATTTTGATACCAGAAAGAAAAATGCCGCCGGTGTAGATGAGGTAAATTATACAGAATTTTGTACGCCTTATGCCGGCCTGCATCAGGTAATAAAAGGTGATGGGCATTATGCTGTTTCACAGCGGTTTGGTATGTATCGCTGGCACATTACGGACCCCATTCGTTTTGATAAGGATTTAAAAGTTACCATTCAGGCCCTTGGATGGAGAAGTGGCGGCCGTTATCTTCCGTTGCAGGATGACATAGCCTCCACTGTTTTCTGGTACCAGAGCGAACCCCACAATCCATTTCCACAATTTCCGGATAAAGACGCATTGGAAGTAAATTAAATTTTAAAGGAAGGAATTTAAACGATAGAAATGAAAGAAGAGGTAAATAATAAACCGGGACAAGGTAAATTGAACAAAAAGGTATTGCTTAAAGATATCGCCGATTATGTCGGGGTATCTACGGCCCTTGTTTCGTATGTTATGAATAACAAGGAACAGGAGGAACGGGTAGGCGCTGAAATAGCAAAAAAAATCCGAAAGGCTGCCATTAAACTAAATTACCAGCCCAATTTTATTGCAAAAAGTTTGAAAAGTGGGAAAACTAATACCATCGGTTTGATAGTAGCAGATATTTCCAATCCATTCTTTTCAAATATTGCACGGATCATAGAAGATGAAGCAAGGAAACTGGGCTATGTAGTAATCTTTGGTAGCAGTGATGAAAGCGCTGAGAAGTCACAAGGTTTGATAGATGTCTTCCTGAACAGGCAGGTAGATGCATTTATTATCGCGCCTGCAGAACATACGGAAAATCAGATTAAAAGATTAAAAAGCCGGATTCCGGTTGTGTTGATAGACCGGTATTTTCCTTCAATAGAAACAGATTGTGTTCGAATTGATAATTTTTTGGCAGCTTACCAGGCAGTGGAACATTTAATAAAAAATGGGAGGAAAAAAATTGCGATGATGGCCTACAAAATAGATTTACAACATATAACAGAAAGGAAGAATGGTTATAAAGAAGCATTGAAAAAAAACCGGATCAAATTAAAAACCGGATGGCTTATGGAGGCAACTTTTGAGAATGTTACCAAAGATGTGGAAAGAGAGATGAAAAAAATTTTAAGCCCTCAATTAAAAGTAGATGCATTATTTTTTGCCACAAATACACTGGCAGTTGCTGGTCTCAAGATAATTAATCAACTTGGAATTAAAGTTCCAGATGATGTAGCAATTGTCTCTTTTGATGAAAGTGATGCCTTCGATTTTTTTTATTCTCCGCTTACTTATGTAAGTCAGTCGCTTACTGAAATTGGAAAAGGAGCTGTAAAGCTTGTCACAGACAGAATAAATAATTCTGATAAAAAATGCAGCAGTATAATGGTGAAACCAAAGCTGATTATGAGAAAAAGCAGTGGCTCGAAAACCTGATTAGTAAAATTAAAAAATAAAAGCATGAATATGTTTAAAAAAATTCTTTTCCCACTTTCAATATTTATTATGGTTACAACTTCTTGCAATAACTCTAACTCAGTGCAAAAGAAAACTTCTAATGAA
>JBQCFO010000266.1:0-2665 GCA_051959055.1 Ginsengibacter sp.
TCGTCTCTGATAAATAAATCAATCCAGTTAGTAACCGAAAGAGTAACAAAGTAGATTTTATCATTGTCAGCAAATTTATATTTACGGCTCATATTGTAAATATAACCAACAGTTAATGAACAATGTTGGCACAGATACGCCGCCGCACAGAAACCGGTCTGCATATCTGCGCCAGGGAGGGAAAATGCTCCCTTATATTCTCCGCAAAAAATCCAAGCGTTACTGCAAGAAATATCATTAAGAATTCTAAAAAGTATTCTTTGAAATTTTTTTTCTTATGATGAAGATCGGGATGATGATGTACTTCCATTTTATTTGAATTAGTTTCAGATTGTTTGCTTTTATTTCAGATGATATTCTTTTTTTAATACATCAATTAAGCGCTGAGCACCCTGGCTGGTGAACATGGCTACATTATTATTTATTTCAGTAGTGGCATATAGATAATGATAGGCGATAATAACTTTATTGATAGCATTGAAATCATTCGACAACAACGGAGGATTATTTTCAGGTTGCAAAATATTAACGTCCAAACCTGAATTTATATTCCCATTCGAATTCATAGCTGCAAACATGTGCTGAAAAGTATATCCATCAAACAATTCGCTGTTTACCGAATGCACATCATCTACTTTTTCCCTTTGCAAATCACTTTGACTAATAAAAAATTGAAGCGATTGATAATAGTTCGAAATACTGTCCAATATGCTTCGCGATTCAATAAGTTTCAATGTGCCTGAGCTTTTCATCTGGTCGAATGTTCTTGAATCAGGTGTATAGATACTATTGTTGGCTGTAATAAAACGGGCAAGAAAATAGATATGCGAGGTATTGGAACGGTTAAGTTTTAATAACGAAATCAGCGTATCAGTTCTGCGGTCGCTTAATTGGTTTACTGCAACGTCTGCATTAAACATAGTTACGTCAGATTGTAAGTCTGCAATCATAGATTGCATATCACTGTTTATTTCATCGCTGTTTTTAAAATGCTCCCGAAGATTCTCTGCAAAAAAGCCAAGCGTTACAGCAAGAAATATCATTAAGAATTCCAAAAAATATTCTTTGAAATTTTTCTTCTTGTGATTCAGATCAGGATGATGATGTACTTCCATTTCTTTTGATTTTTGATTTATTAATTGCAAAAGGTATTATTCCACGATAAAGAATATAAATTCCGGTTATTCCTTCTTTTACTGTTCAGCTCCCAATTGATATTCCTGTTGAATATTCTTCAATAATGTTGTAGCCGCAACTTTTGCTTCTTCAAACAGTTTTCCATGCACGGCCGCTAAGGCATGAAAAGTCCATAGCTTATTAAAATATTCATCAAACATTTGCTCATCCTTGGTGATTAAAGTATGTGCAATGTTTTTTTGAGTAAATTTCAATCCTTCATTATACTTCCATTTATCGTCCAATTGGTAATAATCAAAAATTTTTGACTCAATAGGTTTCGAGTCAATCATTAAATTTTTTACATCCTGTTCCTGGAGCAAAATATATTTCATATCCAGGTCATAAGCCATGATCTCATCGGCAATCTTTTCATTTTTTATAAGCCTGAAATCACCTGAACTTTTTAATTCTTCAATTGTTTTATTATTGTATTTGAACAAATTAAAATGAAAAAAATCATTACCCAGTAAATGATACAGCGTATTAATATTCTCCTGGTTTCTGTCTTTCTTCAGAAACAAAAGGAGGCTATCAGTGTTGGCATTATATTCTTTCCACCTGTTGATTGCCAAATCTGTTTGCGACGTATCCGATTGCAGGTCTGCCACCAGGCTTTCCATATATTTGGATTCTTTATGCCTGTCGGAAATATTTTCCCTTATGCTTTCAGCAAAAAATCCCATGGTTACCGCAAGAAAAATCATTAAGAATTCGAAAAAATATTCTTTGAAGTTTTTCTTTTCTACGTTTGGATGATGATGTACTTCCATTTGATTGTGTTAGGTCATTAGTTTAGCATAATATCCAGCATTTTAATAAGTTCGTCATTCTTTTTATTTAACCAGGCAGCTATGATCTTGTCAGATTTATATCGTACTAAATAGATGCTGTAAAAGTTCAGTATTTCAGTTCTTTCTTTTTGCGAGAGTTTTGAAAATGCAGCCATCATCACATTTGCATCGCCTGCATGAGGGGCCATGCTATACAATGGCTCTATAGAACTTACATCAGGGAAAGCATCCGACCGGTAGTCGTCAACAATCTCGTTGTATTTTTCGAAGTTGTAAATGCCACCTTCATAAATGGTTAGTGAATCTCTGAATGCCGGGTTATGAATATATTTCAACCCTCCGGAATTAACCATTTGGTCGTATGCAGCCTTGCTTATGGTTGAAACAAATACCAGCCTTGTAAAATTTATAAGACGGCCAGTTATTGAAAGATCATCATTTTCTTTTTTGTTTATAAAAATTTTTATAAGGCTGTCTGTAGCAGGTATTTTTTGTGCAAAAAAACTGTCATAGCGTCGGTACAAATCTTTATTCTGCAGTAGTTCCTGCCTGAAATCTTCAAGATATTGTTTGGTGGTTTTTTCTTCATCAAAATGCTCTCTCACATTCTCAGCGAAAAAGCCAAGTGTTACCGCCAGAAAGATCATTAAGAATTCCAAAAAATATTCTTTGAATCCTTTCTTTTCTACGTGCGG
>JBQCFO010000267.1:0-3090 GCA_051959055.1 Ginsengibacter sp.
CTACGTGAGTAGTTTAAACTCGGTTTTTCATAGGATATTGGATTATAACAGGGGTGGATTTCCATCCGGCCCCTTTTTTTTAATTATTTAAAAAATAATTAAACCAATGCAACGTTTTATATTCGAAAACAGTGTATATGATAGTTTAAGTTTAACAAAAAGAATTTTTAAAATTGCAAATTGATTCGGGCGACAGCCGTCAAAAATATTAAGAACTGCCCAGGCAGTTCAAACTCGGTTTTTCATAGGATATTGGATTATAACAGGGGTGGATTTTTATCCGGCCCCTTTTTTATTTCAATTTTTATTTCAATTTTAATTTTTATTTTAATTTTTTAAATGTTTTTAAATTAGGTTCTTTTGAAGCAGATATTAATAAAATTTATCACCCTGATTATTGTATTTTTTTTTTATTCAACCGAATTTTGCAATTCCACAAAAACTTTTAAAAAAGCCACATCAGAGGTTAGCAAGTATTTCAAAAAAGAATATAAAATATGGAACTGCCAGTTTTTATGCTGATAAATTTCTTGCTCATTCCACCGCTTCGGGTGAGAAATATAATCATAATAAATACACCGCTGCCTGCAATGTTTTCCCTCTGAATAAATGGATAAAAGTGACCAATCTTCGAAATCATAAATCGGTGATTCTTAAAATAAATGACCGCCTTAGCCAAAAGAGTAAACATTTGGTCGATGTATCTCAAACTGCAGCAAAAAAACTCGGATTTATGACACACGGAATTGCAAAAGTGAAGGTGGAATTGTTGAACAATTATGCGAAATAATTAATTTTTCCTGCTTTCAGATGAACCCATTATTTTTGTTTTAAATTAACTAAACTTCTATGAAAAAATTATTACTATTCTTATTTTTCACAGGTTTTCTTGTTTCTGTTTTTGCACAGGAGAATAGCTACAAAAAAGGACATGCACTCGGTATCAGTTTTTTCCTAAATGATTTTAAAACCGCTTCGGATATCAGATCGATGGGAATTGTAAGTGTTATAAACAACCATAATTTTTTTAAAACTTCCAGAATGAATCCAGGTTTAGCGATAAATTATTTAAACGGTTTAAGTAATCATGTAGATTTCATCGCAACACTGGGTGGTTCTTTTGTTGATTATCCGATTCAAAATTTGGCTCCTTTTGGGAAGAACAATTTTCTGCTGGAAACAACCGCATCCGTTAATCTGAAATTATTAACAGATGAATATTGGGTCGTTCCTTTTGTTGATCTAGGCGTAGGGGCCAGCAAGTACAAAAAGTATTTTGGTGCATTTATGCCGGTAGGAGTGGGTTTGCAAGTAAATATTGAAGATGCGGTTTATTTATTAATCAATTCCCAATACAGGATTGCTGTTACGCAAAATGCCAGTTACCATTTTTATCACAGCATTGGAATCGCTACAAATATTTCGAAAGAGAAAGCGCCTCCTTCCGCAGCAGCCGTTACAATTCCATAATCAGGGATTGAGCAAATCAAAAATTAATAAAAACCCGTAAAGAATTGCGGGTTTTTTATATAAAACATTTATCAGCAAACGAACAAATAATGTAAAATCTAATTTCCCTATATTAAGGAGATGCAACGACAGGATGTTATAATACTGCTTTCCTGATTTTTATTAATTTAAAAAGAAGATCTTCCAGAAGATTAAGTTGCAACATATTTGCTCCATCACTTTTTGCCACCGCAGGATTGGGATGTGTTTCAATAAATAAACCATCAGCCCCTACAGCAATCGCTGCCTTTGCGATCGTTTCAATCATTTGCGGATCACCACCGGTTACTCCACCTGACTGATTTGGTTTTTGCAAGCTATGCGTGCAGTCCATGATTACCGGAACCTGGTGATTTTTCATTACCGGAATATTTCTATAATCAACAATTAAATCAGTATAGCCATACGTATTTCCCCGGTCGGTAAGAATTACTTTTTCATTGCCCGCTTTTTGAATTTTTTCCACTGCAAATTTCATGGACTCGCCATTTACAAATTGTCCTTTCTTTACATTCACAATTTTTCCTGTTTGCGCTGCTGCAATTAAAAGATCAGTTTGCCTGCATAGAAAAGCCGGAATTTGTAACACATCAACATATTTTGCAGCCATTGCAGCTTCTTCATGCGCATGAATATCGGTGATTGTTGGCAATTGGAAATGATTGCCAACCTTAGCAATCATTTGCAAAGCAGTTTCATCTCCCAAACCGGTAAAAGAAGAGGCGCTTGTACGATTTGCTTTTCTGTACGATGATTTAAAAATGTATGGAATCTGCAATTTTTTACAAACGCCTGAAACTTTTTCTGCTACTTCAAAAATTAATTCTTCACTTTCCACTACACAAGGTCCGGCGATCAGAAAAAAATTATTGTGATCATAATTCTGATTTGCAAAAAGTTTTTTTAAATACTCTATCATGCTTTTTCATTTTTTAAAAGAGTCAAAGGTATTTGTTTAATAATAATTCAAAATTAAAAGCCATTGATTTTCCGGTTTATAAAAAAAAAATAAAGAAATTTTTTTAAATAAAATAGCCACTCATTTTTTGAGTGGCTATTTATATGAATCGAATTAATATTAATCGAGTTTTTTCATTTTTTTCTTTGAAGAAACATAGGCAACAGACGTTTGTTCATTGATCCATGCTTCATTTTGATTGAGATGATTCTTCTTTAAACTTTTGCTAATTAATGCACTTGCTTGTGTAGTATCTGTTTTTTGAGTTGTATCCTTCTTTGGAGTTTGAGGTACGGTATCCAAAGCATTTGCTGAAAAACTTCTAACGTTTACATGGTTATTGGCAAAAGCTGTCACTTTTGAAGTATCAGTTTTCTGAGTTGTATCAGACTTCGGAGTTTGCTCAGGTACGGTATCCTTTACATTTGGGAAACTTCTAACGTTTACATTTTTAATAACAAAAGCACTTTCTTTTGTGGTATCTGTTTTTGGAGTTTGCGCGGTATCGGTTTTGGGAGGCTGTTGCGGAACTGTATCTGTTTTATTCTGTGCAAATAGTGCCGTTCCAAAAAAGGTTAATGCCAGGGACATTGCGATTGTTTTTGTTTTCATAAAGATCAATT
>JBQCFO010000268.1:0-4609 GCA_051959055.1 Ginsengibacter sp.
AATTGTTGGAGTTTATAAGAAATATAGGCAATGCATGGCGCAGTATTTTTTCGGGAAGGTTCACAAACGATATTTTCAACCGGCATCAAAGGCAATTGTTTGGCTACAATGTCTTTATATTGAAAAGAAGTAACTACAAAAATATTTTCAACCGGAATATACTGTGCAAAACGAACAAAAGTAGATTGAATCAGCGTTTTACCTGTATTTAAAATATCGAGGAATTGTTTGGGATAATCTACACGGCTTACAGGCCAGAAACGGCTTCCAATACCACCGGCCATGATGGCCACATAATTGTTTTTATTCATCATTGGTTTGTTTAAATAATTCCTTCACGAATGAGATCGTGCAGATGGATAATTCCTGCATAGCGATCATCATCAACTACAACAAGCTGCGTAATATTTTTGCTACGCATGATGTCAAGAGCATTTATCGCAAGTGATTTACTGTCTATTGTTTTGGGATATAAAGTCATGATGTCTTTTGCTTTTACATCTTTATGATTCATGTCTTTTTCGAGCATTCTGCGGAGATCGCCATCCGTGATAATACCCGTAATTTTTTTCTCGTCGTCCAGTACAACGGTTACTCCTAACCTTTTTTGACTTATTTCAATAATCACATCTTTCAAAACACTTTCGGTGTTTACGGATGGTTTTTCGTTATTGATAGAAAGATCGCCAACCCGCAGATATAATTTTTTTCCCAATGCGCCTCCCGGATGAAAACGGGCAAAATCTTCTGAGCCGAAACCTCTCAATTCCATAAGGCAAACAGTAATCGCATCTCCCATTACCATTTGTGCAGTGGTACTGCTGGTGGGAGCCAGGTTATCGGGTGATGCTTCTTCCTTCACCGTTGTATTCAAAAATATATCAGCGCATTTTGCCAGGTAACTTTCCTGATTGCCACACATGGCAATCAGCAGGTTGCCAAAATTTTTTATGAGCGGAACCAAAACTTTACTTTCGGGGCTATCGCCGCTTTTGCTGATAATCATTACTACATCATTTTCCTGCACCATTCCAATATCTCCATGGATGGCATCTGCTGCATGAAGAAAGATTGCAGGGGTGCCGGTACTATTTAATGAAGCTACAATTTTCTGGGCAATGATTGCACTTTTACCGATGCCACTAATGACCAATCTGCCTTTACAAGAATGGATTCGCTGAATCGCATCTTCAAAATCTGAATTGATAAAATTTTCAAGTTCAGCAATAGAATCACATTCTGCCTTAATTGTTTGTTTGCCGGTATGAATAATATTATTTCCCATCAAATAGTACAAGAGGTGCTTTTAATTTATTGGTCTTCCTATTGATTTTCAAATATGCCAGATTTTCTCAAATGATTGCAAACGTACTTGAAATGAATGGATGGGCAAAGCAAAACAAATTTTACTTTTTAACCATAATAATTTCGTACCTTAACCAAATTATTCTGATAAAGGGACTGTTAAAATAACTTTAACCTCACTTTTCATTTCAATAAATTAACTTTGGAACCCTTTAAAAAGATAGAATAGCAGAAACGAAAAGCCATGCCTACAACAAAAACAAAAAAACTACCAAAAACTTCAACGCAAAAAAATTCAAATAAGAATAATACCGACACTGACAACCAGGGAAAATTACTCACCGGGCACCTTCAAAATTATTTTGGATTTAATTCATTTAAAGAACCACAGGAAGAAATTATCAAAAGCCTCTTATCCGGTAAAGATACTTTTGTAATCATGCCAACAGGTGGAGGCAAAAGCCTTTGTTACCAATTGCCGGCTATTATAAGCGAAGGCTGCGCCATCATTGTTTCACCACTGATAGCGTTAATGAAAAACCAGGTAGACCTGGTTCGCGGATATAGCAGCGCAGATAACATTGCACATTTTTTAAACAGTTCCCTTAATAAAGGACAGCAAAAAATTGTAAAAGATGACCTTCTTTCAGGCCATACCAAATTACTCTATGTAGCTCCGGAAACTTTGACAAAAGAAGAAAATGTTGAATTTTTCAGAGATCTGAAAATTTCGTTTTTTGCTGTTGATGAAGCGCATTGTATCAGCGAATGGGGGCACGACTTCAGGCCGGAATACCGCAGGTTGCGTGAAATAATGGATGAAATAGATGGGAAAATACCTGTAATCGCTTTGACAGCTACTGCTACTCCCAAAGTTCAAAGTGATATTGTCAAAAACCTTGGACTGAAGGATCCCAATATTTTTATTTCTTCATTCAACCGATCCAATTTATACTATGAAGTAGTACCTAAAGTGAAAAAAGACCAGGCAATAAAAAGC
Organism: Ginsengibacter sp.; assembly: GCA_051959055.1. GTDB lineage: Bacteria > Bacteroidota > Bacteroidia > Chitinophagales > Chitinophagaceae > Ginsengibacter. The sequence goes on from JBQCFO010000268.1 coordinate 2,306, forward strand.
ATGGTCAAATTTATTTCTCAAAATAAAGGCAAAAGTGGTATTATTTATACATTGAACCGCAAGACAACCGAAGAGCTTGCGGATACTTTAATGGCGAATGGGATAAAAGCCGTTGCTTATCATGCGGGATTGGATACCAAACTAAGGGCAACAAGACAAGATCAGTTTCTCGGTGAAGAGATTCAGGTAATTGTGGCGACAATTGCATTCGGAATGGGAATAGACAAACCGGATATCCGTTTTGTGATTCATTATAATATTCCAAAATCCATTGAAAATTATTACCAGGAAACCGGCCGCGCAGGACGTGATGGATTAGAAGGAAAATGTTTACTCTATTATTCTCATAAAGATGTGGCAAAGCTGGAACATCTGATGCGCGACAAATCTCTCAGCGAAAGAGAAATAGGCGCTCAATTGATAAACGAGACTGTTGCCTATTCTGAAAGCGCTGTTTGCCGCAGAAAAATGCTGCTGAATTATTTTGGCGAAATTTATACGCAGGACAATTGCGGAGGCAAATGTGATAATTGTAAAAATCCAAAAGAACTGATTGAAGCAAAACAGGAGGCATTAATTGCATTAAAAGCGATAAAAGCACTGGAAGAAAGATTTCCGATCACTTATATGATTCCTGTTATCGTCGGAAAACTGAATCCCCAGATAAAAATGTACCGCCATGAAGAAAAACCAGTTTTTGGAACCGGGAAAGATAAAGATGAGCATTTTTGGAACTCATTGATACGGCAAATGCTATTGGAAAACCTGATTCAAAAAGATATTGAAGATTATGGCGTTCTGAAATTTACTAAAAAAGGCGAGGCGTTTCTTAAAAAACCAACTTCCTTCAAAATTGCACTAAATCATATTTATGAAACCGATGGAGAAGAGGAAGATGATGGAGCAGATACAGGAGAAGCGGTTGCAACCGATGAAAAATTGATTGAATTATTAAAAGATTTGCGGCGCGAGGAAGCTAAAAAACGGAATTTACCTCCGTTTGTTATTTTCCTGGAAAATAGTTTGATAGACATGGCAACGCTTTATCCTACCACCTTAAAAGAACTGGAAAAATGCCAGGGAGTAAGCGTTGGTAAAGCGTTGAAATTCGGAAGGCCGTTTGTAAACCTGATAGCAAAATATGTAGAAGAAAATGATATAGAAAAGCCAGACGATTTTGTAATGAAAAGCGTGGTAAACCGCAACAGCAATAAAATTTTTATCATTCAGAATGTCGATAAAAAAATGCCGCTTGAAACGATTGCCAAAAACCGTACTTTAAAGCTGGAAGAACTTCTGGAAGAAATGGAAACGATTGTAGCAAGCGGCACCAAATTGAACCTCGATTATGCAATTGAAGAACTAATGGAGGAGTATGAAAGAGAAGAAATTATTGATTATTTTAAAGGTTGTGAAACATCAAGCCTGGAGATTGCAAAAGAAGAGCTGGCAGATGGGAATTATTCATTGGAACAATTGAAGATTATGCGTATTAAATTCCTGTGTGAATATGGCAATTAAAAAAAATGAAAAAGGAATTTTTATTTTAACTGAATAACCCTATTTTTGCCGCCCAAAATAACCGGTGCGGTAGCTCAGTTGGTAGAGCAAAGGACTGAAAATCCTTGTGTCGGCGGTTCAATCCCGCCCCACACCACAATAATAAACCCTATAATACTTGATTATCAACGTTTTATAGGGTTTCGTCTTTTATGAGTTGACAGATTAGTTGACACTTGGTTATATTCTTAATTCAGACGTTTTCAAAGTCATAATGAGCTTAACTTATTATATTTTAACAGCTTTCCTCCAACTGTTATTAACAGTCACTTTCGTTTATATTTTGTCGTGGTTAAAAGAGGATGTAAAAAATAAATCACTTCTGAATCACATTTCTGAGCTAACCCAAAAAACAGAATCGGTAAAAAAAGACTTTAATGAAGAGATGGAACGTGTCCGACACGAGTTGGAAGTTCTTACAAATATGCAAAACGTTTTGTTTGAAGAAAGTAAGAACTCGATTATTGAGTTCTTAAGCAATATTTCAAACTGGTATTACAATCTTATTCCGGAAATCTTTGAATATAACCAGACGAATTATGAAAGTATCGACCAAAGAATTGCAGCTATGTCTCGAGATTATCAATTGACAAACAATTCGTTTAGTAAAATACAATTGGTTGTTGACAATAATTCTTTAATAGAGGCCGCGAATGATGCCTTCTTGGGATTTTTGGAAGCTCACTTATATGTCGAAATGTCTTTAAAAACATTAAAACGCAATTTAATTTCTGAAAAACACAA
>JBQCFO010000269.1:0-7084 GCA_051959055.1 Ginsengibacter sp.
CCATCTTCAGAAAAACCAATCCTGTTTGCCGTCACCTGGAAACTGTATTCAAAAAAAGCAATCCCCCAACTCATTAATATGACAAGGAATAAACTTACTCCAACCAATTTTCCCATTTCTTTCAATTTCAAATGGCCATACCAGGCAAGCGTCATAAATGTATTGGAACAGATTAATAGAAAGACGGTGAGAAGGGCTTTTTTTAGCATGGTTTAAGGTTCAAGGTTTAAGGTTCAAGGTTGAAGGTTTAAGGTTCGAGGTTTGAGGTTTGATAATGTAACCTATTTATACCTAAAACCCTTTGTTCAGATTCCTTTAAATAATTTTTTTGCTCAGGACAAGACAATTACATTTTAACTCTTCAAATTTTTCACAGCTTAAATATCTTCTATCATAAGGATCTGTAAAGTTGCGATCTTACTTCACCGTTTGAGCCTTTGGATATTATCAAAAAGTTACAAAATTCTTTATTCCCGGATCGTTCAAAACCTTCAGCAATATTATCCATTACCGAACCAGAGGAAGCATTTATTTGATTCTTTAATTCCCAATCCCTTGAAAATGGCTCCTGGTTGTTTAACTGAAAAATCTCAATTGCCTGTTGCCTCGCAAGTCGCCAAATTTCCAAATCTTCAAAATTGGTTATAGTTGCCATAATAGTTGATTAAGGTAGACTTCAAAATTCTAAAAAGTATCCTAAGATAGAAATTATATTCAGAACCACCTTCAACCTTCATGGACATCAACTTTCAACCTTCAACTTTCAACCTTCAACTTTCAACCAATTATTTTGCCGTCTTTCATGTGCAACAGGCGATCGCTTAGCTGAGCAAGTTCTTCATTATGGGTAACGATCAGAAATGTTTGCTGAAAACGAAGTCGAAGGTCAATAAACAAATTGTGCAATTCTTTTGCGTGCGCAGAATCAAGATTTCCGGTCGGCTCATCGGCCATTACAATGGAAGGATTATTAATGAGCGCCCTCGCTACCGCCACACGCTGTTGTTCACCACCGGAAAGCTCTCCTGGCTTATGTTCGCCCCGATCTTTCAGATTTAATAATTCCAATAATTCTTCCGCTCTTTTTTCCACCTCTTTATTTTTTTTTCCTGCTATCCATGCCGGAATACAGATATTTTCCAAGGCAGAAAATTCAGGCAGCAGATGATGAAACTGAAATACAAAACCAATATGTTGATTTCTGAAAGATGCCAGTTTTTTCCCTTTTAACTGGCTCACATTTACCTGATCAATAAATATTTGCCCTTTATCTGCTTTATCAAGCGTACCCAAAATATGTAATAAAGTACTTTTGCCAGCACCGGAAGAACCGGCAATACTAACAATCTCTCCTTTTGAAATTTCTATATCCACACCCTTTAATACCGGCAAAGGGCCATAATTTTTAAAAATGCCTGTTGCTTTTAACATGATTAACGTAAAGTAAAAATGAAATCAAAAAATTAAAATAAATAAATAAAGATGCACAATATAATGGATAAAAAGCCGTCATCTTTTTGAAAATTTTCCCGCAAAAAACAATATTTGGTTTTTTAAATATAACTTTTACATTTGCGGGAAATTAGAAACCTGTTTTTTTTTCATTTTATTACAAAAAAATAAACACAATATATGTTTTGGACACTAGAACTTGCCTCACATCTTGAAGAAGCGCCATGGCCTGCTACAAAAGATGAATTAATCGACTATGCAATCCGCAGTGGTGCGCCGATCGAAGTTGTTGAAAACTTACAGGAGCTGGAAGACGAAGGCGCGGATATTTATGAAAGTTTAGAAGACATCTGGCCTGACTACCCCAGCCAGGAAGATTTCTTTTTCAATGAAGACGAGTATTAGGTTGATGGTTTGAGGTTTGAGGTTGAAGGTTGAGTTTAGGAGAGTTTAGATGGGGTTTAGAAGAGTTGGGATGGAGTTTAGAAGAGTTTAGAGTAGTTTAGAAAGTTTAGATAGAGGGAGAAATTTAAAATATTGTTTAGCAAAACCGTTCAAAAATTTGAGCGGTTTTTTTATTTATGAAAGTTTGCCGGGCTTTTAAAACAATAGTTTCAAATAGGGGCTGGCACAATATCTGATGCCTGATTTTAGTATATTTCTAAAATGAATAAAATGAAATCAAGACCTCATTTACATAAAACAAATCCTCCTAAAACACCTCTTAAACAAATAGTAATTGTATTTAAAGAAAATCATGGTTTCGATAATTATTTTGGCACTTTTCCAGAAGTAAACGGCGTTTCAAACCTTCCACATCTGCCAGATCCGCCACTTGCTGATCCGGTCCATACTCACGAAGCATGGCTTTCAAGAAATACCAGCGCAGTAAAGGGGCAGTACTATCAATCTGATATTCCCAACTACTTCTCCCTGGCAAAACAATTTACTATATGTGATAATTATTTTACGGATGTTGCAGGTCCATCTACTCCCAATCACTTAATGTTGATAGCCGCGGATTCACCAGTTATAGATAATCCTCATGCCAATGACCCAAAAAAGTACCAGCCACCTTTCAATATTCCGTCACTTCCTGAGAATCTTCAAAAAGCAGGTTTAGACTGGAAAAATTATGGCGGCTATATTTTTGATTATATTACCAATCTTCAAAATAACCCGAATAATGTAACCGCAGGCCAGTTTGCACAGGATGCGGCGGCAGGAAAGTTGGCCAATGTTTCCTGGGTTTATGGCCCAACAAATCTGAGTGAGCATCCAACCGAAAATGTTTCTGATGGTGATGCGTGGACCGCGGCACAAATTAAAGCAATCATAGCAGGGGGATTATGGCCATCAACCGCCATATTCATTACCTGGGACGATTGGGGAGGATGGTATGATCATGTCAATCCTCCGGAAGTTGAGAAATGGACAGACGGCACCCAGTTTCGTTATGGAAACAGAGTAGGTTGTATAGTTGCAGGCCCGTATGCTAAAAGTGGGTACATTTCCAAAGTTCTTCATTCTCACGTGAGCCTTGCCAAATTTTGCGAGACAATATTTGGCTTATCTCCTATCAATGAAAGAGACAGCTCATCTGATGACATGATGGATTGTTTCGATTTTTCACAAAAGCCGCTCCCTGCGCCTAAATTATAAGCATTACCCAAAAAGTGGCAGGATTTGAACTCGGTCTTTTATAAAAAAAACCGCGCAAAAAATTTGAGCGGTTTTTTATTTAGTAAGATTTGAATTTAAAAAAATAATCTAATAATATAATAATGCAATAATTTACTTTTCCATTTGCTCAATAACCTGGTGTGTAACTCCGGTAGATGAAAATCCTCCGTCATGAAATAAATTCTGCATTGTTACATATTTGGTAAGATCACTGAAAAGCGTAACAATATAATTAGCACAATCTTCACCCGTCGCATTTCCGAGCGGGCTCATTTTTTCTGCATAACTGATAAAACCTTCAAAACCTTTAACGCCGCTACCGGCCGTTGTTCTTGTGGGTGATTGGGACACCGTATTTACCCTCACTTTATTTTTCAATGCATAATGATACCCGAAACTGCGGGCGATACTTTCCAGCAATGCTTTTGCATCTGCCATTTCGCTATAGTCGGGAAATACGCGCTGGGCAGCTATGTATGTTAAGGCAACTACACTTCCCCATTCTTTCAGCGCATCTGATTTGTAACAAGCGGCAAGCAACCGGTGCAAACTTGTAGCGGAAATATCGAGTGTTTTTTGATTAAAGCCGTAATCAATTTCTGTGTACGGTTTTCCTTTTCGCATGTTCATACTCATACCCACAGAATGCAAAATAAAATCGAAGCTGCCACCAAAATGTTCTTTGGCTTTGGTAATCAAATTCAGCATGTCATCATTGCTGGTTACATCGCATGGAACAATGGGCGCATTAATTTTTTCAGCCAGTTTGTTGATCTCTCCCATACGCATCGCGATTGGCACATTGGTCAATAAAATTTCAGCGCCTTCTTCATGGCATTGCAAAGCAGTTTTCCAGGCAATGGATTTTTCATCCAGTGCTCCGAAAATAATTCCCTTTTTTCCTTTCAATAAATTGTAAGACATGAGTTGATTTTTTATGAGTTATTGTTGATTATTAAATTTCATTTTAGTAAAAATATCCTTTCAGTAAAAGAAGAAATATTTACTTTTTACATTCTCTTTTGTTATTCGCCTTGCCGGAAAAATAAGGTAATAAGGTTGATCCAGATACTTACTATTCCAATTACTAAGGTAATAAAGGTTGCCAGGTATCTTTTTTCACATTTTTATATAATAAGGTTGATAAGAGTTTTTTAAAAGGCTGGTTTAATCAAACCTTATAAACCTTAGTAATAATCCGCAAACCAGTAGAATGAAACCTTATTATCTTATGTTCTTTTGTTTCTATCACTTTTGCAAAGCACCGCCTTTTTAATTATCACGTTCCATCATTTTCACAATTTTAATTATAATTTTTACATTTTCACAATAAGACATCAGCTAATTACCAATCATCTCCCTTGCATTCTCAAACGCGGCAGCGGTGGGCTTTTTACCACTCAGCATGGTAGCGATTGCTGTGATTCTTTCATCTGCATTTAACACTTTTATTGCCGTGATAATTTTATCTTCTTTGATTTCTTTATAAACAAAAAAGTGTGTGTTTGCCTTTGCAGCAATCTGTGGCTGATGGGTAATTGAAATAATCTGATGGGCTTGTGAAAGCTCTTTAATAATGATTCCAACCTGCCTTGCTGCTTCGCCGCTGATGCCTGAATCTATTTCATCAAAAATCAAAGTAGGTAATTGAACACTTTTAGCAACCAACGATTTTATGCTCAACATCAAACGGCTCAATTCTCCGCCACTGGCTACTTTGCGCAAAGGTTCAAACGGTTTGTTTGCAGAAGATAAATTGGCATTAAATAAAAAATCAATCGTATTATTTCCAAAAGAATTTAAAGTTTCTGTATCTTTTATTTCTACTTTTATTTTTGCATTAGGCATTCCAACCTGTGATAAAAGTTTATTTACTTTTTCTTCAAAAGGTGCTATTTCTTTTTGTCTTTTTTGTGAAATATTTTTTGCCAGTTTAAATGCTTCATCAAAATATTGCCGGGATATTTTTTCTTTTTCAGCAATTGATTCTTCCAGGTTCGTTACTCTTTTTAATTCATTTTCAAGCTCTGCCTTTATTTCATGTAACTGCAAGGTAGTATTTACACTGTGCTTTTTCAAAAGGCTGTAACCCAAGGCCATACGCTCACTCAGCAAATTAATTTTTTCTTCATCATAGTTTACTTTATTATTTATTGCATCAATTTCTGACGCAATATCTGCAAGCTCGATTTGCACGGAAAGCAACCTTTCGTTGATAAATTTTATTTCAGGATAAATATTTTGAACAGATTGTAATTTATGATGCATCGATTTTATTTGCTGAACAACAGGTTGCTCGCTCTCTTCCATTTGAAAATATATTTCGGTAAGAACCGATTTTATATTTTCGGCATGGCTCATCAATTTAATTTCAGCATCAATATTTTCAATCTCATTCTCCTGGAAATTTGCTGCCCCCAGTTCCTCGAATAAAAACTGGTTGTAATCAAACTCTTTATTGGCAGCACTTTGCTCTGATTTTAATTTTTCAAGCTCCTGCAAAACAAGCCGGTATTTTTTAAAAACTGTTTGGTATTCTTCCAACATTTTTCCATTGCCGGCAAGCGCATCAATTACTTCACGTTGAAAATCGTTGCTGTTCAGTTCGAGGGTATCAAATTGCTGATGAAGGTCAACAATCAATGAGGACAATTGCTTTAATTGCGAAAGAGTAACAGGTGTATCGTTGATAAAAGCGCGTGATTTCCCATTTGCAGAAATCTCGCGCCTGATAATCATTTCAGCTTCCGAATCCAATTCATTTTTTTGCAAAAAATCTTTTACAGCAGAATAATTTGTTTTAAAAATTCCTTCTATAAAACATTTTTTTTCTTTGTTTAGTAAAACGGATGTGTCTGCCCTTTCGCCAAGAATTAAACTAAGCGCACCCATTAAAATACTTTTACCCGCCCCGGTTTCACCGGTAATAATATTCAGATGATGGGAAAAATTGATCGTAAGAGAATCAATGATCGCGTAATTATGTATGTGTAATTGCTGCAGCATAAAAAGGCAAATTACTATTTTCTATTTTATTCGTTTCGGATAAATTCCGGCTTCAAGGTTTGCCTATCTTTGAGAGGATCGCCACGTTAAAAGAAGTGAATTTTTAATACTGAATTCCATCTGCAAAAGGCCTCATATATTCGTAATTAGCAGTAAGTTTTCCATTTCTTACAATCGTTGCATATTCAATAATTTTGGAGCCTCCGGAAATGAGATCATCCAGAATAAATTTTATCAATTGCTCACCAAAATATCTTGAAGCATCACGGGGCAATTCATTGGGCAGGTTACCAACGGCCATAATATCAACGGAGTCTTCAAGATAAGGCGCAGTGCCTGTTCCGGTCATTTTGTTGACCCCATAAATGGGATTTTCGATAGTATTATCGCCGAGGTTACAAGGCACAGAACCGTTTTTATCATCAGAAATATCAGCGATCGTTTTTATCCGAAAACTTTCCTTTTTCATATCTTCCATTTCAAACAAACGCGGAATATTTTGTACCCAATAAACCCCGTTTAATAAGATATCTGTTTCAGAAAGATAATCCGCAAAGAGGCACTTGTATCTTTCCGGATGTTCATGAAATTCTTTGCGGCTGTACTTTCCGGTTACTTTGTTTACATAAAGATTTTCCCCTTTCAGATGAACATAAACCGGGTAAGAAAATTGGGTGGTTTTATATTCATCAGGTTCTGCTTCATGTATTTCCATCAGGTTCATAATTTCTAAAATACCATGAGCCACTCTCCCACTGCCGGTAACAGCGATTTTAATCTGTGGAAGTTTTATTTCAAAATAAGTATGAATCAATTCCTGGAAATTTTTCTTTTTATAAACCCTTTCAAGAGAAAAACTTCCGGTTCTGTTTCCATAAGCCATCATTCCGTTATGGGCGCCCACCACACCTGCAAAAAAACCAAAACCAATCAGACTTGTTCC
>JBQCFO010000270.1:0-2390 GCA_051959055.1 Ginsengibacter sp.
GTGCAAATTAACGCGTTGATGTGAAAATTGGAATCATCAATATTTCTTCTTTTACTGAAATGATTTTGCAAACTACTTCGATGCATTTTGTAACAATGAATTTTAATCCGTTGCACATAAAAAAACTTGGTGTTTTGCTAATGTGCTCATGTGAAATAGGAATCCTCAATATTTCTTCTTTTACTAAAATGCTTTTGCAAACGACTTCCAGTTCCTTAGGAACGATGCATTTTGTAATCCCGCTCGTGGGCGAGATTTTCATCCGTTGCGGCACTAAAAGTAAAAGAGCCAGTATCACTACCAGCTCTTTGTACTTACTAACCCATTAAATTCTATTGCTAAATTACAAATTGCAAACAGATAAACAAATTAATTTTCGCGGATGTGAATAAATTTTCTATCCTTTCACATATAACCACCATTTCGACTTCAAATTTATTAACCGTTGATAATCAATAAATAAACGCGTAAAAAACCACTTTTTCTGTTTTCCTCACGGAAAAATATTTTCATTTATTTGGTTTATATTATAAACTACTTTAGGTTTGTGCCAAATTTACAAAATGTACAGGTTAATTTTTTTCCCGTTACTTCTAATAAGTGTTTGCGGAATTGCTCAAATAAAAATAAGTGGCAAAGTAACCGATAACAAAAGAAAAGCATTGGCAGGAATTAGCATTAGCATCGTCGATGCGTATGACGGAGCCACAACAGATTCGGAAGGAAATTATTCGTTCAGCACTTCAGAAAAAGGCGACCAAGTTTTAAAAGCAACTTCATCAGGCTATAAAGATTTTGAACAAAAAATAAATATAGGTTCTGCACCCATTGTTATAAATATCGAATTGAAAGAATCTATCACAGAATTAAAAGCAGTCGTTATCAGCGCAGGAACATTCGAAGCAAGCGATGCAAAAAGAGCAACTGCATTAAACCCGATTGACATCGTAACAACAGCAAGTGCCAATGGTGATATTACTTCAGCAATAAAAACTTTGCCAGGCACCCAACAGGTAGGCGAAAGTGAAGGCTTATTTGTAAGAGGCGGAACAGCAGATGAAACGAAATATTTCATTGATGGTACTTTGGTAAATAATTTTTATTACAGCAGCGAACCGGGACAAGCTACACGCGGAAGATTTAATCCGTTTTTATTTAAAGGAACTATTTTCAGTTCCGGTGGTTATTCTGCGTTATATGGCCAGGCACTTTCTTCTGTTCTGTTGTTAGAATCAATAGATCTTCCTGAAAAAACTTCTGCTGATTTTGGAATTTCTTACCTCGCTGCAAATGCCGGAATTCAGAAACTTTCAAAAAACAAAAAATCATCCTGGGGAATTACTTATGCTTATGCAAATCTGGCATTGGCCTTTGCGATCGTTAAACAAAGATTTGATTATTTCCGCGTGCCGCAAACACATGAAGCAGATATCAATTACCGGATAAAAACATCCTCAACCGGCATGTTGAAATATTATGGATATTTTAATTCTACTGATGTTGGCTTTAGAAACCAGGATGTGGATTCTTTAAATTTAAAAGACGCTTTTGGTTTAAAGAATTTGAACATGTATCACAATCTGTCCTGGAAAGAATATTTGGGCAAAGGTTGGAAAGTGAATGCCGGTGCATCTTTCAGTACTAATAAAGATAATATCCAAAATGAATTGCAAAATAGTGACAATGAAAAAGAGGAGCTGGTCGATCAACCTTTATATGCTTACAAAAATTTTAATTTAATAAATAAGGGACAATATGCAAATGCAAAAGTGGTTTTCGATAAGAATTTAAAATCATTAAGCGCCATTCGTTTTGGTGTTGAAAATAATTACAGCAATCAAAAATCAACTTACAACGAATATAATGGCGCCAGTTATCCACAAACGATCAAAGAAAATATTTTATCCGGCTTTGCCGAAGCAGATATTTATGTCACCAACAATATTGCAGCAAGAGTCGGTGTGCGCACAGAGCATTCGCTGTTATTAGAGAAATGGAATGTAGCACCCCGAATTTCTTTCGCTTATAAATTTCCGGATAAGAGCCAGGTATCGTTAGCTTATGGAACATTTTACCAGGATCCGGAAAGAAGATATTTGCCTTCGCTAAATGCATTGCATTTTCAAAAAGCGACACATTATATCGCACAGTATGAAAAAATTACCAGCAACCGCACCTTCCGCACAGAACTTTTTTATAAAAAATATGACGATCTGATAAAAACGGCGGGCGCTTACAATGAAACGTTTACCGCGATCAACAATAATGGCTTTGGAGATGCAAAAGGAATTGAATTTTTCTGGCGCGATAAGAAAACCATTAGGAATGTGGATTACTGGATTTCCTATTCTTACCTCGACACCAAAAGAGATTTTTTGAATTACCCGTTT
>JBQCFO010000271.1:0-12027 GCA_051959055.1 Ginsengibacter sp.
GGGATTTTCAGCTCATAAAACCACTTTTTATAATCTAAACACCACTCCGGAAATGATAAACGAAGAAGTGGAAAAATTAGTTACCAAAAATGGGGACCTGAAAGATGTGGAAATAGTTTCATCACTGGAAAATGTATTGAATGTTTTATTTGAAGAAAGCGATGCTGAAGGAAATGTGATTGAAGGTGGCATCTCAAAAGATGATTCTATATTATTAAAATATTTTTCAGAAGATTATCAGCAAAAACTGCAGGAAAAAAAGGTAAATGATTATCTGGTTCTTCAGTTAAGAGACGCTTTCCCTGAAAAAGAAAGAGAATGGATTTTATCAGATTTAGGGCTAAATAAAGAAGATACTTCTTCAACAGAAAAATATTTTAAAATGACCCTTACCAAAATTGGTTTGGTAGAAAAAAAAGAACTGAATGAAGATTTTTTTAACCAGGTGTTCCCGGGCAAAGATTTAAAGACAGAAGAAGATTTTCGCAAAACATTGGAACAAGAAATTCAAAAACAATGGGACGCAGCAGGGCACAATCAATTGCAGGATCAGCTTTATCATATTTTAATTGAAACACCGATGGAGTTTCCGGTTTCGTTTTTAAAACGTTGGCTGGAAATTGGCGGAGAAAAACAAAAAACTTTAGAAGAGGTAGAAGGAGAATATCCAAAATTTGAAAGTCAGCTCAAATGGACGCTCATCAGTGATAAAATTATTAATGATAACCACCTCGAAGTTTCTGAAGAAGAATTAAGAAACAACATGAAAAAAGAAATCATGGGTTATTTTGGCCAAATGAATCTTGGCGAAGATACAGGCTGGCTTGAAAGCTACGTTGACCGGATGATGAAAGATGAAAAACAGGTAGATGGTTCATACAGGAGATTGATAACAGAAAAGTTATTCAACTGGCTTGAAACGCAGGTAACTCCGGATGAAAAAGAAATTTCCTCAGAAGAATTTTTGAAAATGCAGGAAGAGCATCACCATCATCATTAAAGTGAATTAACGAAAACCCGGAACCTTATTTTAGTCTCTCGTAAATCTCAACACTGCTGGTTCCATCTTGGTTGTGGATCGTTTGTTTATAATGATCTTTATCCGGCATTTCATAGTCAATCCTGAATGCATGGCCAGCAACTGTGGGATAAGTGGAATTCATATCCATTTCATCAAATTGCTTATCATTTACATTATTGAAATTCCCGTATCCCATATTGGTAATTACCTTGCCGGTACTGTCTTTTGAACTGCTCCCAAACATAAAATACCCATCATAAAAAGATTTATATTGGATTCTCTTATACCATACGGTATCTTTTGCATTAAGCAAGTATGAAGCTTGCTCTTTCCAAACGCCATCAAAAGGTGAACTTACCTTTTCTTTCATTTTATTGTAAAACTCGGTAAGCAATGAAATCTGCCCTTGTACCGGAATATTTGTAATCGTCTGCTTATAGCCTTCAGGTGTAATTGTTATGAACAGTTTATAGCTCCTGGGTTCATCACTAATTGTAGAATCGAACATGCTGTAAATAACATGTTCAGTAAGTGTATCGCCATTGGTTTCATAACTTCCTACCCCAAATGCAGCAATACTGTCAGCAGGATTTAATTGGGTGTACATAAATTCAGTAGGCGTATAAATCTTTAATTGCTTGAGATTTTTGTAAGAATTAACCTTAGAGCCTTGTTGAATATCCTGAGAAGTCATTAAGTAAGTTCCGGGAATTTTCTTTGAGATATCTACTTTTTCTTTGCAGCCTGAAATCATCAGCATGATCGCGGCTATGGGGATGAAGCTTTTCATTTGTTGGAGAATTATAATTCAAACGTAATTTAACACTTTTTTTAGATTTAGCCCTAAAAATCTGATTGGGTCTAACATTATTTTAAATAGGTAAAATCTTTTAGCCTGGCTGCAGCAAGAGATAAAATAAGGACGAGGCGATTGTTGCCTGCCCTTCTGTCTTATTTTTTTTGTTAGCATAATATTTGGAACTTCACCGCTTGTAAAATGTTTTTACACTAAATTTAATGTATGAATACAGGAAAAGAATTTGAAAAATATGCCGTCAAACACAGAGGCATCAGCAGCAATACCCTGCAGGGATATATCAAACATAATGTAACCAATCTTACCCCAAACATTATTGAAGAAAGGCCCATGAATGTAGCTGTAATGGACGTTTACAGCCGTTTGATGATGGATAGAATTATTTTTCTCGGCTACCCGGTTAATGATGAAGTCGCCAATATTATTACCGCTCAATTATTGTTTTTGGAAAGCACTGACCGCACCAGGGACGTACAGCTTTATATAAACTCTCCGGGAGGCGGTGTTTATGCAGGATTGGGATTATATGATACGATGCAATTTGTAAATCCGGATATCGCCACCATTTGTACAGGCATGGCGGCAAGTATGTCAGCCGTTCTGATGGCAGCAGGCGCGCCTGGAAAAAGAAGCGCTTTGAAACATTCCAGGATTATGATGCACCAGCCAAGCGCGGGCGCTATGGGCCAGGCATCAGATGTAGAGATTACTGTAAATGAAGTACGCAAAATAAAGCAGGAACTTTATGAGATACTAAGTAACCATACCGGCCAAAGCGTAGAAAAAATTGCGACAGACAGCAACCGCGACTACTGGATGACCGCTAATGAAGCAAAAGAATACGGATTGATTGATGAGGTGCTCATTACAAATTCAAGGAAACAAAAAAAATAGATCTTACTAAAATCAGAAAATATGAATTTTTATAAAAATAATTTAATGAATATTTCAGCGCAGGAAGAAGAACCGGAAACGCCTGTGCCTGAAAATCCGATTGAAAAAATGATGGGTGGAATGATGTTTGATAAAAAGTTTCTGGAACAGCGAAAGGTATTTTTGTGGGGAGAGGTTCATGATAAAAGTGCGAAGGAAATCACCAACAGACTTTTATACCTGGAAGCAATCGATCCGGGAAAAGATATCACTTTTTATATCAATAGCCCCGGCGGTGCGATTACCAGCGGAATGGTTATTTATGATACCATGCAAATGATCTCTTCGCCGGTAAGTACGGTATGTATGGGAATGGCAGCAAGCATGGGGAGCATTTTATTGAGTGGCGGCGCAAAAGGAAAACGTTATATTTATCCACACGGCGAAGTGATGATTCATCAGCCGAGCGGGGGCGGACAGGGAACCAGCGCCGATCTAGAAATCATGGCTGTACAGATTTTAAAAGCCAAAGAGCTTGGTGCTAAAATTCTGGCTGATAACTGTGGGCAGTCTTATGAAAAAGTGTTGAAGGACTTTGATCGTGATTACTGGATGGATGCAGAAGAAAGTAAAAAATACGGAATCGTAGATCAAATTTTAAAAAAATTGTAAAGCATCATTTTGACAGCTTTTGTTGTCTTATAAATGATAAAAATTAGCATTAATTTTTTTAGAAAAAAGCTAATTTGCAAAAAATATCTGTAAACCCAATGGCAAAACAACAAACATTACATTGCTCCTTTTGCGGAAGAAGCCGCGATGAAGTAAAAATCCTCATCGCCGGCCAGGAAGGCCATATCTGTGAAAACTGTATTGAACATGCACAGGAAATTATCATGCAGGAAATTGTTCCGCAGGAAAATGCATCTGTTTCCAATTATAAGCTTTCTGTAAAGAAACCAATTGAGCTAAAAAAGTTTCTGGATTAATATGTAATAGGTCAGGATGATGCAAAAAAAGTGCTGGCGGTAGCAGTTTACAATCATTATAAACGACTGAATCAGAAGATTGATAATGATGTGGAAATTGAAAAAAGCAACATCATCATGGTTGGGGAAACAGGAACCGGTAAAACATTATTGGCTAAAACCATTGCACGCATTCTGAACGTTCCTTTCGCGATTGTAGATGCCACAGTTTTTACAGAAGCAGGATATGTAGGCGAAGATGTGGAAAGTATATTAAGCCGTCTTTTGCAGGTATGTAATTTTGACGTAAATGCTGCGCAAAAAGGAATAGTTTATATTGATGAAATTGATAAAATCGCACGAAAAAGCGACAACCCAAGTATCACCCGGGATGTAAGTGGAGAGGGCGTTCAACAGGGTTTACTGAAATTACTGGAAGGTACAGAAGTACTCGTTCCACCCCAAGGTGGACGAAAACATCCGGAGCAGAAACTTATCAAAATAAATACGAGCAATATTCTCTTTATCTGCGGTGGTGCTTTTGATGGTGTGGATAGATTAATCGGGCGCAGAATCAACACAAATGCAATTGGATTCAGCGTTAACAAAGATCTCCAGGAATATCAAAGAAAAAATTTATTGCAATTTGTAAATGCTCAGGATTTGAAATCATTTGGCCTGATTCCTGAATTGCTTGGAAGGCTTCCGGTAGTTACTTATCTCAATCCGCTCGATGCTTTGACTTTGAGAAATATTCTTACAGAACCTAAAAATTCACTTATCAAACAATACAAAAAATTGTTTGACCTGGAAGGCATCAATCTCGTGATAGAAGACGAGGTTTATGATTTTATGGTAGAAAAAGCGATGGAATATAAGCTGGGAGCGCGTGGATTAAGAAGTATTTGCGAGAGCATTCTGACCGATGCTATGTATGAGCTTCCTTCCCAAAAAGTAAAAACGTTTACCGTTACATTAGAATATGCGCAACGCAAATTCAGTATAAGCAAACTGAGTATGTTGAAGGTAGCATAGAATGGCAATTATTTTTGCAGTAAGATTTGCAGTAAACAAAGGAATAAACGCGTTTTTTATTCAGTAATGATTTAAGGAAATGAAACAGTAAATTCATTTCCTTTTTTTTTTGCAAAGAACAAATCTTCACCATGTTTATCGCATCATTTTATCATTAAATTCCTTGGAATTTCCTTTTGGAATGGACAAAGAAATCCACCGGTCATTTAATTGCATTTTACCCAGATAAACAATCTGGCCAACATGATAAGCATAATGAGCCAGTTGCCTGTTAATAGCGTCAATAACAGTCAATGGCTCTTTTCTAATGTAAATTGTTTTATTCAAATCATCGTTGGTCAATGATTTTAATGCTGCAAAAAGGCGATCCCATCCTTCATCCCATTTGGTGATTAATTCTTCTTTGGTCCGGATTACTTTCTCAAATTCTGCATCTCGGTCGCGCCATTCTTTTTCACCGTCTTCTGTTAGAAAATTAGTCCAGCGCGAAAGCATATTTCCCCATAAATGCTGCACAATAATAGCAATGCTGTTGCTAGCCTCATTGTATTGCCAAAACAAATTTTGTTCGTCTAATTGTTCCATTGTTTTATCACCAAGCGCTTTGTAAACAAGGAATCTTTTTATTACACTGTCTAAATATTCTGAGGGCATAAAAAATAATTTGATACAAATTTACGGCTTGAAACGGATTCGCTTTCTTATAAAAAAAGACGAATAATAGAACTTGAGATGCCAGATTGGCTCCTAAACTGAGAATTCTTTTTTATTTATTATTTATTCAGATCTGAAAAATTCCTTAAGGTACCAATTTGGCTCCTTAAACGAAAAAGAAATATTGCTTATTTCTCCTTTTACTGATGAATAAAAAAATCTATTTTTCTTCTTCCTCCATCATTTCTTCCACAACAGGAATTAACGTATCAATCGTAGCTAAAACGGTAACACCGCCTTTTACCTGCTGATTAAGTTTCACATTTAATTCGGTTCCTACCGGAAGAAGAACATCCACGCGGCTTCCAAATTTGATAAAACCCATTTCATTTCCCTGTTCCACTTTTTGCCCTACTTTCAGATAATTTACAATCCGTTTTGCAAGAGCACCGGCAATTTGTTTTACTAAAATTTCGGCTGTATCACTTTTGATAACTACAGAATGGCGTTCATTTTCTGTAGATGATTTAGGACTCCAGGCCACCAAATATTTTCCTTTGTGATATTGGCTGTACTTCACTTTACCCGACATTGGAATGCGATTGATATGCACATTGGCAGGACTCATAAATATTGAAACCTGCAATCTTTTGTCTTTAAAATATTCTAGGTCAGTCATCTCTTCTATCACCACTACTTTTCCATCTGCCGGACATATTACCTGGTGATGTGCCACAGTGAAATTTCTTTTTGGTGAACGAAAAAATGAAATAATAAACAGCAGCATAATCAGGCTGGCGCTAAAAAGAATCCATGCAATGATCGGCATTGTAGCGCTAAAGAAAAAAAAGAAAATAATATTAATGGCGCCAAAGATTAATGCGCACAATGCAATCGTCCTGTAGCCTTCTTTATGAATATTCATCAACTAAATTTAATTACAAATATAAAACGGGAGAGGCAGATAAAGCCCTTTTATTTCTTTTTTCACGGTTAATAAAAACAGGAAGGTTTTTTGCTTCTTTGAACTGAACCGCCTGAAATAAATCTTCCTGGTTTTTTTAGATAATAAATAAAGAATAATAAACAAATACAAAAGGAATGGCAACCAGCATAGAATCAAAACGATCTAAATAGCCACCGTGCCCGGGCATTAAAGAGCCGCTGTCTTTTACATGGGCCATGCGTTTTAATTTGCTTTCCAATAAATCGCCAAGTGTACCAAAAGCAGCGCAAAATAAACTAATAAAAATCCAGTCAACCACGGTATAATAATTCGTAAAATATCCAATCAAAGAAATAACAATTACACAAAGAATCATTCCACCAATAGTTCCTTCCCATGTTTTTTTTGGTGAAATAGATGACAACGGAGTTTTGCCAATAAATGAACCGACAAGGTAAGCCATCGTATCATTTATCCAAATAGAAAAAACAATGCCGCAGGGAATTATTTTTAAAAAATTATTATCCGGCCCATTAAAATTTTCTGTTCTGATAATTATCATTAAAACGATTGGAAGCGTAATGTAAAGTAATCCCAGCAAGCTTTTGAGCTTATAATTTACGGGATCGATTTTCTTTAAAAGTTTAATAAATTCAAACCAGCAGCCGAAATGAATGAGGGTAAATAAAATAATAAAGCTGCATTGATTCCACAACAATCCAATCAACATGGCAATGGCAAAAATGATTGCGGTAAGTGTGCGTGTTTTAAAAGTTTTGGTATCAAAAGCCATTCGATTATTTTAAGATTCTTTGGTTATCCAGTTGTGAAAGTCATTCGGATCTTCTGCGGGCATTACATATTTTTCCTGCTGCGCCAAAGATATTTTTCGAAAATGAATAAACGCGTAAATAATAAATACGAGTGCAATAATTCCGGCCCACATCGGAAAATTTTCTTCAATGTCTTTTGAAGTTTTTGCGCCTTGTATGTTGGCAAGATACATTGCTGTAACCTGTATTCCATTAAACAAAAAATGAAAAAGAATACTAAGCCACAAACTTCCACTGTAATAAAAGACCAATCCCAACGCAATTCCCAGGGCAAAGCGCACTAAAAATCCATAATAGGATCCATGAACCGCACTGAAAACGATAGAAGTCAAAATGATGGCAGTCCACGGTCCTTTAAACCATCTTATCAGGATATTTTGAATGCCGCCACGAAAGCAAACTTCTTCAAAAATCGCGGGCAGCAAACCAATAATTACCATCGAAAGAATATATCGTGAAAAAGTATTGATGTTAATAAGAGCTGCTTCCTGCGCAGCGCGTTCCGCTTCTTTTGCTTTAAAATAAACCTCCCAGTTTTTAGGAATGGAAATAATTTTATTTAATTCTGCCAAAGCCCCTGAAAGAGGAAAAGTGAAAACAAGGATTACGAGTACCAGCAAAACTTGCCGGATATTAAAATTTGTATTGAAACCGATAAATTTTGCAGGATTCCTGTAACAGATAAGTGCGAAAAAATATATAGGCAAAAAAAACATAAAGAAAGTGGAAATTGCCTGGATCCACATAATTGCATTGTAATATTTTGGATTTAATATATCATTTGCCATTTCCAAAAGTGGCCTTCCTGTCATAGCAACCCAAAGGCCGGCAGATATGATGCCGCCAATTATGAGTCCGCCACCAATTAGCCCGAGCAAAATACCCAACTGGCCTGGAAAGCTAAAATTTCTTGAATTTCTGTCGATCATCATATTCTTCAATTTTTAAGGTCGTAAATTTACAGCCGAAAAATAAGTTCAAAGTTCAATGTTCAAAACAATCTTCAACCTTTAACTCTACAAACAGCTTGATTAAAATAGGCAACATACAACTTCCGGAATTTCCTTTATTGCTTGCGCCAATGGAAGATGTAAGTGATCCTCCATTTCGCGCAGTGTGCAAAGATAACGGTGCGCATCTGATGTACACAGAATTTATAAGCAGCGAGGGATTGATTCGTGATGCAATTAAAAGCAGGAAGAAATTAGACATTTTTGATTATGAAAAACCGGTAGGAATTCAAATCTTTGGAGGCGATGAAGAAAGTTTATCGCTCGCAGCAAAGATTGTAGATGCTACCAATCCCGATTTGTTGGATATCAACTTTGGTTGTCCTGTAAAAAAAGTTGCATGCCGGGGGGCGGGCGCAGGAGTTTTAAAAGACGTTCCATTAATGATTCGGTTAACGGATGCGGTTGTAAAAAGTACTTCATTGCCGGTGACGGTAAAAACAAGATTGGGTTGGGATGAGGACACAAAAAATATTGAAGAGGTTGCAGAGCGCTTGCAGGATGTAGGCATACAGGCGTTATCAATTCACGGTCGTACAAGAGTTCAGATGTATAAAGGAACTGCGAATTGGGAACTGATTGCAAAAGTGAAAGAAAATCCAAGGATTACGATACCTGTATTTGGAAATGGGGATATCGATTCTCCTCAAAAAGCATTGGAATATAAAAATAAATACGGGGTAGATGGAATTATGATTGGCCGTGCTGCTATTGGATATCCCTGGATTTTTAATGAAATCAGTCATTTTGTAAAAACAGGTGAGATCCTTCCTGCTCCAACCATTGAAGAAAGAGTATCGGTTTGTCAAAAGCATTTAATAAAATCTGTAGAATGGAAAGGGCCGGTTGTAGGGATAAATGAAATGCGCCGGCATTATACGAATTATTTAAAAGGAATGCCAAATATAAAAGAATACCGTGGCAAATTAGTTACGCTAAAAGAAGTGGATGAAATCCTGGAAATTCTGGATGATATTGTAACACATTATTCAGGCTATGAATTTGAAAAAACACCGATTGAACTGATTAATTATCATGAAAAGTGTCCTGTGTAAAATAGGGTCCTTTTTAAATGAAATATAAAAAGGCAGCACTACATTATTGGCTGCCTTTTTTCTAAATCAAAAAGAGTATATTTATACCGTAACACCTTCAGCAATTTTTGCCCTGATTTTTGTTTCAATTTCTTTTGCCAAATCAGGATTATCAATTAAAAGTTGCTTTACTGCTTCGCGGCCCTGGCCAAGTTTGGTAGTATCATAACTAAACCAGCTTCCGCTTTTTTGTACAATTCCGAGGTCAACACCCATGTCAATTATTTCTCCCACTTTTGAAATACCACCACCAAAAATGATATCAAACTCTGCAACACGGAAAGGAGGCGCCATTTTATTTTTTACCACTTTTACTTTTACCCTGTTGCCCACGGACTGATCGCCATCTTTTATCTGAGCCATGCGGCGAATGTCCAGTCTTACAGATGAATAAAATTTCAACGCGTTTCCACCGGTTGTTGTTTCAGGATTTCCAAACATCACTCCAATCTTATCGCGCAATTGGTTGATAAAAATGCAGCAGCAATTTGTTTTGCTGATGGTCGCCGTTAATTTTCTCAACGCCTGGCTCATCAGACGCGCCTGCAACCCCATTTTGCTATCGCCCATCTCGCCTTCCAGTTCTCCTTTGGGAACCAATGCTGCAACAGAATCTATCACTACCACATCTAATGCGCCGGAAAGAATTAAACGATCGGCAATTTCCAAACCTTGTTCACCATAATCCGGCTGGCTTATCAAAAGATTGTCCACATCTACGCCTAATTTTCTTGCATATGCACTGTCAAAAGCATGTTCAGCATCAATGATGGCGCACATGCCACCTTTTTTTTGCGCCTCAGCGATTACATGGATTGCAAGTGTGGTTTTACCTGAAGATTCCGGTCCGTAAATTTCAACAACTCTCCCTTTTGGAAGGCCACCGATGCCAAGAGCTACATCTAATCCAACGGAGCCGGTAGAAATGACTTCATGTGGTTCCTGCGAACGCTCGTTCATCATCATCACACTTCCTTTTCCAAAGTCTTTGTCTATTTTGTCAATGGTTAGTTTTAATGCTTTTAATTTTTCAGAGTTTTTATCTGTAGTATTTGCTGCCATAAATATTTTATTAATTGAGAAGGTTTTGCTGTAAAGTTATTCGGTTGCGCAAATATAGAATTTAAAATTTATCAACACTAAAATATTTAGCCAAAATCGATTATTCTGCGACAATTTTGCTAAAACTATCATACAGTAAATAGAGAAATAAGCTGCATTTCTATTTTCATCAGTTCATACTTGCCGGATATTTTGAAAGGCTGTTAACAACCTGACTGTAACTTTGATAGTATCTTTAATCAAAAGCGAATATGAAAAGAGTTGTTTATTGTTACGATGCGTATTGCGGCTGGTGCTACGGTTTTAGCGAAGTAATTAAAAAAATATTTTCTGAATATAAAAATACGTTATAATTTTAAGTGCTTTCGGGTGGAATGATATTACCCGAAGAGCCTGTTGCCATTGGCGCTACAGCAAGATATGTCGAAAGCGCTTACAAGCGTGTAGAAGAAGTAACGGGAATAAAATTTGGTGAAGACTATCTCTGGCATATCAAACATCCGGACGCAAGCGATTGGTTTCCAAATTCGGAAAAACCGGCAATTGCTTTGTGCGTTTTCAAAGATTATTACCCTGATAACCAGGTGAGTTTTGCAGCTGATTTGCAATATGCGCTTCACTTTGAAGGCCGCGACCTTACTGATGATGAAGCGTACCGTTTGTTGTTGGATAAATACAATATTCCGGCAGAAGAATTTTATGAAAAACTGCATGATGAGGAATATAAAGAGCAGGCATATTATGAATTTGAGGTTTGTCGCCATTTGAATGTAACCGGCTTCCCTGCTGTGTTTATTCAATTAAGCGATAGCAAATTTTATAAAGTTGCAGAAGGATATACTGATTATGAAACGCTTAATGAAAGGATTGAAAATGTGTTTAAGTAAAATATTCATTAATAACAATAATGAAAAACGACGTTAAATTAAACAACTTCTTCTACGAGCACTGATGCTTCCATCTGTTTCAAAAACCTGTACAAATCTTTCATCCCTGCAATATCCTGCACAACCAATATCCCGTTTTTGCCTACCTGTTTTAATTTGGCTTTCTTGGTTTGCGTTTGAATAAAATGCAAAATTCCTTCAAATGTTTTGCTGGTGAAATAAGGTGATTCGGGATTGCCCACAAAAAAGCATTTCAGGTTTTCATTTTTTAAAATCATTTTCTCAAAACCAAGCTCCACAGCTATTTTGCGGCACCGCACTGTTGTAAACAAATCTTCAACAGAAGCAGGAATTGGCCCGAATCTGTCAATCATTTCTTTATGCAAATCCTCCAGCTCTTTTTCAGTTTCACAATTATCCAACCTGGAATAAAGGCTTAATCTTTCAGTAATGCTTTCAACATATTCATCCGGAATTAAAATTTCCAGATCGGTATCAATGGTACAATCCGAAACAAAATCGTCCTGTTTTTGAATTTCTTCTTTAAATACTTCTCTGAATTCATTCCGCTTCAATTCGCGTACTGCTTCATCCAGGATTTTCTGATACATTTCAAAGCCAATTTCGGCAATAAATCCGCTTTGCTCGCCACCAAGCATATTTCCTGCACCACGAATGTCCAAATCACGCATCGCAATCTGGAAGCCGCTTCCAAGGTCGCTGTATTGTTCTAATGTGTTCAATCTTTTGCGGCTGTCGGCAGTTAATGTGCTCATCGGCGGAGCTAATAAATAACAAAATGCTTTTTTATTACTTCTGCCCACTCT
>JBQCFO010000272.1:0-3368 GCA_051959055.1 Ginsengibacter sp.
AAATCAGGTTGATGATGCCTGCAATGGCATCACTGCCATAAAGTGAGGAAGAGGAGCCTTTGATTATTTCCACCTGCTTTAAATCAAGCGGAGGAATTTGCATAATGCTCAAACCTTGTGCGAAACCGCCATACAAAGGAAATCCGTCTTTGAGCACTTGAGTATATTTTCCGTCAAGTCCCAGCAAACGAATACTAACATTTCCATTTATTGCAGAAGTTTGCTGCGCCTGTATGCTTGATGATTCTAACAAAAGCTTCGAAATGTTGGCAGGCTTAATATTCGTTTCCTCATTTACTTCATCTTTCGCAATTACCTCCACCCGGATCGGAATATTTTCAATCCGGGAATTGGTTCGGGTAGTGGTTACAATAATATTGGATAATTCGCCACTTTCTTTTTCAAGAAGAATCTCAAAAGGTAGCTGTTGAGCCATCGGAAATGAAAATTCCATTTCTTTTTTTTCATAACCAATGGATGAAAAAACAATTTCGTATGTGCCATTTGGAATGTTGTGGATATTCAA
The DNA here is from genome assembly GCA_051959055.1 of Ginsengibacter sp. GTDB lineage: Bacteria > Bacteroidota > Bacteroidia > Chitinophagales > Chitinophagaceae > Ginsengibacter. The sequence continues at coordinate 527 of JBQCFO010000272.1, forward strand.
TATTCCGTTCGTATCTGAGGCTGCGCCAAGGTTCAGTTTTTTAATATAAGCAGTTACTGAAACAAGATTTTCTTTAGTGTCTTTGTCTTTAATAACAGCCTTGAAGGAATTTTGCGCATTCGCAAAAAGAGGAAGAATAAATACTATAAAGATTAACTTTTTCATTTAAATAAAATTTGATTTGCATTAGAAATAAAATCATTATCCCCGAATCGGGAGATAGTAGATAGAATTTAAATGCTATCAAATACGGATATTACGAATAAGAAGGAATCTCTTTAAAGAAGAATTTGCCACTGCGGCGCTGATTCTTTTCAATTAGTCCGCATCAATGGAAAATGGAAAATTCAATACCTGATTGACACAAGAAGAAGCGGAGGCTGCGAATAAAATTAAACATTGGAATGTTCCGGGTTCCGGAAGAGGAATGATACTTATTCTGCAAAAGTGACAATGGATGAAAAGTAAGTTTTGTTCCGAATTATTAAATTATTACCCTGAACAAGTCTCCGAAGCCGTACCTGGACGCTACCAAAGGAATATCTTTGAAACATTATTTTTTTGAGTATAGAAACTATTTGCGAAATGCCGGTGCTGTGGAAATATTGAGAACGCAAAATTAAAATCCGGCTTTGGATGCTGAACGCCTTTTATGAAAGTCTGAAGGTGATCTTAAAAAAGAAACGGCGTTTATGCAATAAAACATAAACGCCGTGAATGTTCTTATTTTTAATTCTTTATTTTTTCTGTGAGAAAGAAAAGAAGAATTCCAATTATTTATTTGTTTGCTGTAAAAACCTTCGATTTAAAGTTCTTGTGAACCTTCTTTTTTAGAATCCTTCTGCTTCAGCAAATTTGCTGGTAGCGGGTTTCATTTTCACTACTTTAGAAACAGGGGCTTTAACTTTCATTTCCTGGCAAACCTGTGTTTTGGTAAACCGCTGGGCGCTCCATACATAGTCGAGCACTACTTTTTCACCGGTTTCATATCCCTGGTCTATTAGAAAATCCCAGGAACCGCTTCTGTTCAAATCACTTACGATTTTTGAAGCCTGCTTTGGAAAAGCAATCCACAATTTTGTGTCATCATGCAAAGCGGGGCACAATTCGGCAAAGATCTTTTGCAACTGGTTAGAATTCAACGCAAAGACAAGAGCAAAATCAATTTTACGGACTTTTAAGAGCTGGGTCACATTTTTTGAAAATGAAAGTTTTGAAAATTGTTTCTCAATGGTGGAAGGAAGCCCTTGTATCAGTAAATTTTTCTCATCCTCCAATTGCAATTTTTCAAACAATGTTTGAGACATACGCGAAGCAATATTTTAAGATTAAAAAATCGTCTATAAATACCGGTACACCTTTATTTTTGAAAAAAAAATATTGAAAAATAGGTAAGGTGCTACTTAGACAGGTGCAAAATTACGACAAAAAAACGGTTTATTTCATAAAAAAAACCCTGCAAAGGCTAATGCAGGGTTAATTTCTATTTGTTTAGAGAACTGATTTTTAACCTACAGGTTTGTAATATTTCAATGCTTCCGGCATTTCTTTTTTCAATTCTGCAATTCTTTTAGAATCTACGGGGTGATCACTCAATATTTCAGGAGTTTGATTTCCGCTGTTCAGTTTTGCCATTCTTTCCCAAAGCGGAATTGCTTCCTGCGGATTATATCCTGCCATAGCCGCGAAAATTAAACCGTAATGGTCGGCTTCAAGTTCCTGTTTCCGCGAATTGGGAAGTAAAACTCCCACTTGGGCAGTTGGCGCGTATATACTATTAAAAATATTGTTTACCTGTGCGTTGCCAGAAGTAAAAAGGTCTCCACCGATTTGCACTCCCTGCGCCAACAAAGCCTGGCTCATTCTTTCGCGGCCATGTTGTAATACAGCGTGTGATATTTCATGCCCCAGTACAATTGCCAAACCCGCTTCGTTTTGTGTGATGGGTAATATTCCGGTGTAAACGACTACTTTCCCTCCAGGCATGCACCACGCATTCACTTCAGGGCTTTGCACCAGGTTAAATTCCCATTTGTATCCTGCCAATTGATCGGAAAGGCCCTGTTCAGAATAATATTTGGTAATGGCATTTGCAATGCGCGTACCCACGCGTTTTACCATTTCTGCATCTTTATTAGCCGAGCTGCTTACCACCTTATTTTGTGACAAAAAAGTCTGATATTGGGTAACGGCTTCCTGTTGTAGAGAAGATTCCGGAACAAGGGACAATTGGCTGCGGCCTGTTATTTTATTCGTCGTACAAGCGGCTAAAAATACACTTGTGCTCATTAATAGTAAGAACAACTTTTTCATCTGATATTATTTTTTTTATTACAGTAAACAATTGATGTACCAAAAATTATAATTCCGGTACAGACGCATTTTAGACTAAAAAAATTTGCTAAGGAAAAGTAAAAGATTATTCTAATTCTTTGCGGCGTGATTTGCGGCGGTCCCTGTGTTTGAGGATGGGAACGCGGCCTTCATTTCCTTTTAATAAGCGGCTGATATTTTTTTGATGAGTGAGTACGATAAGCGCTGCAACCGCAACAGCGAATACGCGGTAAAACACTTCCTTTTCATTATAAATCCACAGGACGCAAATGGGAAGAGCCACGCCTGCGATGATGGAACTTAAAGAAACATAGCGGGTTAAATAAAGTACTAATAAAAATACACCCACACAATTAATGGCGACTATTGGCTGAATGGCAAGTACCATTCCAAATAAAGTAGCCACGCCCTTGCCACCTCTGAAATCTGCCCAAATGGGATAAATGTGGCCAATAACCGCTGCAAGCCCGAGGCCAATCATAAGATTGGTTCTGTCTAATTCATTGGT
>JBQCFO010000273.1:0-9168 GCA_051959055.1 Ginsengibacter sp.
TATCAGTCTGCGCCTAGGTACCGACCTGCAAAAAACAATTTATCTTGCAACTCCTAATTTAAAAAATAATGGAAACTGTTTATGTAATCGATGCGGTAAGAACTGCTGTCGGCAGGTATGGCGGGGCTTTGAGCACCATTCGCCCTGATGATTTATTGGCCAAAACAATAGAAGCAATTATAAAAAGAAACGGCAAAATTGATGTAAATGAAATAGAAGATGTGATTGCCGGAGATGCAAACCAGGCCGGAGAAGATAACCGCAATGTAGCACGAATGTCGGCGCTGCTGGCAGGCCTGCCCGTTTCGGTTGCCGGCAATACCGTAAACCGTTTGTGTGCAAGCGGCTTGCAGGCGATTATGGATGCATCTCGTGCCATAATGTGTGGAGATGGTCCTGTGTTTCTTGCCGGCGGCGTAGAAAGCATGACGCGTGCCCCTTTTGTAATGAATAAGGCAGAAGGAGCCTTTAGCCGTAAAACAGAGATTTTTGATTCAACGAGTGGCTGGCGTTTTCCGAATAAAAAACTGGTTGAAAAATATTATCCTTATTCGATGGGAGAAACTGCAGAAAACGTAGCACAGCAATGGAAAATTTCCCGTCATGCACAGGATGAATTTGCTTTTGAAAGTCAGCAGAAATATTATACAGCACTGGCTGCTGGAAAATGGAAAGACGAAATTATACCGGTAGAAATTACTCCAAATAAAACAGATAAAATCATTTTTGATACAGATGAACATCCGCGTAAAACTTCATTGGAAAAATTATCACAATTGCGCCCTGCGTTTATGAAAGACGGCACCGTAACTGCCGGAAATTCTTCGGGAATCAATGACGGTGCAGCCATGCTGCTGCTTGCCAATGAAGCCACCGTAAAAAAATATGATTTGAAACCGATGGCAAAAGTTGTAAGCATGGCGGTTGCTGGTGTAGATCCGTCCATCATGGGAATAGGGCCTGTAGCTGCAACGCAAAAAGCCTTAAAACGTGCAGGCATTTCTGTTGGAAATTTGGATTTGATTGAATTGAATGAAGCTTTTGCTTCGCAATCCATTGCCTGTATTCATGAACTTGGCTTCGATTTACAAAAAGTAAATGTCAATGGTGGAAGTATTGCCATCGGGCATCCGCTCGGATGTAGCGGCGCAAGAATTGCCACCACTTTATTGCACGAAATGCAAAGAAGAAAATCACAGTATGGTCTCGCCACGATGTGCGTTGGTGTAGGACAAGGGGCTGCCATGATCTTTGAAAATTACCTGGAAAAATAATAGAAATAAAATCATTACAATAGGGTAAGTTCGGCATGTGACAATATGCACTCCTTCGGAGTTTTACACTGTTTATAATGAATGCTATAATAACTTCATCCCTTCGTGATGGCGTTTTCAAGCCGAAAGGCTGTAATTATGATAGAAAACGATAAATTATAGAAATAAATCCCGGAGGGATGATGTTTAATATTGAAAATGTTATTAGTTCGGACTCAGATTACAGTAACTAAAGTGATTTTGTATGAATCTATTTTTTTACATAAATAAAACCTGTTTTTCCTGACTTGAAAACGGCTTCTATTCGTTTATAATCTTCCACTTCATATTCATCTGCCCTCGAAATTTCTTCATTCGTAAGCTCATATAACATTCCTTCCACCATGCTGTTTTCATTGCCTGAAAACTGAAGAATCGGGTGATATTTCTGATTGCTTTTTCTCAGAACTTCTGCATCAGTAATTTCCAGCATCGACACTTCATAACCGGGAAGATTGTCTTTTTCTCCTTGCAGAATTCTGCCAAAAGTTTCTATTTGTACCTGCTCTTTCTGAAGTGTTCCGTATGAAAAAAGAAAAGGCATAAGTAATAATAAATGATAAGAATAATTTATTGTGTAAAAATGAGCCAGTGCTCTTTTTACCAAACTTCATAAGATAGCAATTCATTTTCTTTTTTGATTCGCCTGCCTTCTTTGATAGTTATAAATACCGCAGCTGTTGTCACAAGCGTGGCTGCCAGAAAATAAAATGCGACACAACTTTTTCCCTTTGTTTTTTTATCTTTTGCCATTTAAGTTTCTCCTTTTGTCTGGAAAATTATAATGCAATTTACTGAATAAGGCAATTTTAAAAAAGTGAGGTTGAATTAAATTAAGATGAAGTTTTTTTGCCGCACCACAAAAATCTTTCGCGCAAACTATCTGTATTAATTGAAATTAGTTTTGCAATTTCTTCTTTCCTTTTAAACGAAATGTATGCAGTAAACCAACAAATATCATCCATTCTTATTTTGCTTTCCAAATTTGAACTGAATCATTTTTTATTGGCATACATTTTATAGCTCATAATTGTCATCAAATATAAAATCAATGAACGAAGATAATGTGATTGAAAAATTATTGGCAAGTGCAAAAAAAACAAAATTCCCGAAAACAGTAGAGCCGATGCTGGCTACGTTGGTTGACGAACCATTTGATGAACCCGGATGGTTGTATGAAGTAAAATGGGATGGATACCGGGCCATTGCATTGATAAAAAAAGGTGAAGCGGAATTGTCTTCCCGTAATTCAAAATCCTTCAATGATAAATTTTATCCCATTTATGAAGAATTAAAAACCTGGAAAAAAGACGCCATTATTGATGGGGAAATTGTAAGCGTGAATGAAAAAGGTATGGCAGATTTCAGCAGTTTACAAAACTGGCGAAGTGAAGCAGATGGCACATTGGTTTTTTATGTTTTTGATATTTTATGGTATGATGGGAAAGATACAACACAGTTGCCTTTAACAGAAAGAAAAGAAATTTTAAAAAATATTTTGCCGGAATCACCCAATATCAAACTGAGTGAAAGTTTTGAAACAAATGGACTGGAATTTTTCAAACTTGCTAAAGAAATGTCACTGGAAGGAATTATGGCAAAAAAATCACGCAGTCTTTATACAGAAGGTCTCAGGTCGAAAGATTGGTTGAAAATAAAAACCGAACAACGCCAGGAAGTGGTCATTGGAGGCTTTACAAAAAACGAAGGCACATCAAAGAAATTCAGTTCATTGCTGGTTGGTGTTTTTAAAAATAATCACTTTATTTATACAGGAAAAATTGGAACTGGCTTTACAGATAATCTTCAAAAAGAGTTGATGGAAAAATTTGAACCGCTTATAATTCCTGATTCTCCGTTTACAAATGAACCCGACGTAAATCAACCTTCCCGTTTTCGTCCAAACCCTCCAAAAGCAATAGCAGTCTGGCTTAAGCCGGAACTGATTTGTGAAGTAAGTTACCGTGAAATGACGAATGATGGTGTGATGCGTCATCCTTCCTATCGGGGTTTAAGAGAAGACAAAAAACCTTCTGAAGTAGTTTTAGAAAAAGAAACAAACACAGATAAAATTTTAAAAGAACAGACAATCTTGAAGAAAGAAGAAATCATTCCCGCCGCGCCAAAGGGTTCCAGGAAAACTTTATTAAACCCAAAAGAAGAAACACAGGTAAAAAAAGTAAATGGCGAGGATCTGAAGTTTACAAACCTGAGTAAAATTTATTGGCCAAAAGAAAAAATCACCAAAAGAGATTTGATCAATTATTATTACCAGGCAGCGCCATATATTTTACCTTATTTAAAAAACAGGCCACAGTCTTTGAACCGCTTTCCAAATGGCATAAACGGTGAAAGCTTTTATCAAAAAAATGTTACCGGGAAAGTTCCCGGCTGGATAGAAACATTTCCTTACCACAGCAGTGTTGATGGTGATAGAAACTTTTTGGTTATTTCTAATGAAGCGAGTTTGTTATACATCGTATCGCTTGGCTGCATTGAAGTAAATCCATGGAGTAGCAGCACTGAAAAGCCTGATAATCCTGACTGGTGCATCATCGATCTGGATCCTGATAAGAAAAATACTTTTGAACAGGTAATCATTACAGCTCAGGTTACCAAAACAATTCTCGAAGCAGCGGGCATCAATAGTTATTGCAAAACGTCGGGCTCTACAGGCATTCATGTTTATTTTCCTTTAGCCGCAAAATACTCTTATGAAGAATCAAAAGAATTTGCAAGGATCATTGCTACAAAGGTAAGCAACGAATTGCCTGAACTCACCAGTATTGAAAGAATCGTAAGCAATAGAAACGGAAAAATGTATGTAGATTTTTTACAAAACCGGCCACAGGCAACATTGGCAGCTCCTTATTCGGTAAGGCCCAAACCCGGCGCTACTGTATCAATGCCTTTACATTGGGATGAAGTAAAAAAAGGATTAAAAATGACTGATTTTACTATTAAAAATGCCATTGAAAGAATGCGGGCAGAAGGTGATATTTTCAAACCAGTTTTAGGTAAAGGAATCAATATGAAAGCGGCTTTGAAGAAACTGGAAGGATTATAAACTGAATATAACGGATATGTGTAAACGTTAATTTTTTTATGGTTTTTTTGTTTCACCAGGCACAAAGCTTTTTTAAAACCTAACGTTTATGCATAAACGTAATTTTACCAAAACAGAAAAAGCATTTATTTCTTTGTCTGCGGTTTATTTACCGCATATAGTTCACCCAATTCACAATTCACTACTCACTACTTTTCTGATATTTTTCAACCACGTCATCCAGCATGTTTTTGAATTTCTGAACATCAGAATTATAGCCGTATCCTTCCGGTTCCAAACGGTTTTCATGCGCATCCAAAAAGAAATAGAAAGGCTGTGTATTGGCATTGTATTTTGTAATCTGCAAGTCAGCATTCTTGTCGCCGAGCGTAGTTACTTTCTTGTCAAGCGCTTTTGAAAAATATTGTTCACCTGGTTGTAAATGCACATTATGCACATCAACATAAAGTGATACAATTACAAAATCATCTTTGAGTCTTTTCATCACTTCCGGATCGCTCCAAACGGAACCTTCCATTTTGCGGCAGTTTACACAATTAATTCCGGTAAAATCGAGCATCAAAGGTTTATGAACTTTTCTTGCAACAGCAAGCGCTTCGTCGTAATCAAAATAGGTAACCATTCCATATTGAACCACAACCGGAGGTTCATAAATCTTCATCTGGTCATAATATTTCACCGGATGCGGCAGTTCCGCTGCTGACGTGTCTTTTACATCAGAAGAAATAGTTCTCGCAGAAGATGATGAATTAAAATCCTGTGTTCCCATTGGCGGTACAAAAGCGCTAATGCCTTTTAACGGCGCGCCCCACAGTCCTGGAAACATATAAACTGCGAATGAAAAAGATGCAATTGCAAAGAACAATCTGGGTATGCTTATATAAGGAATGTCAAAATCATTTTTTGGCAATTCATCATCATGATGAAATTTTAATTTTCCCAAAAGATAAAAGCCCAGGAGAACAAAAATTACAATCCACAGAGAAATAAAAACTTCACGATCCAATATTCGCCAGCCTTGTGAAAGATCGGCATTGGATAAAAATTTCAAGGCCAATGCCAGTTCGAGAAATCCTAAAGTTACTTTTACTGCATTCAGCCATCCGCCTGCTTTTCCCAGTACATTTAATTTTTGCGGGAAAAAAGCAAACAACGCAAAAGGCAGGGCGAGCGCCAGCGAAAATCCAAACATCCCGATGAGTGGGCCCCAATAGCTTCCCCTTGATGCCAGTACCAAAAGATTACCAATAATAGGACCGGTGCATGAAAATGAAACCACCACCAGTGTGAGTGCCATAAAAAAGATGCCCATAAAACTACCGGTGCTTGCTTTACTATCGGCTTTGTTGCCCCACGAGCTGGGTAGAGCAATTTCAAAAGCACCCAAAAAGGAAATACCAAAAATCAAAAATATCAGGAAGAAGATAATATTGGCAATCCAGTTGGTAGCCAGATTATTTAAGGCCGCAGGTCCGAATATCACCGTAATCAAAAATCCAAGCAAAGTAAAAATCACAACGATAGAAAGAGAATAAGTAAATGCGTTTCTGATTCCTTCGGTTTTATTCTTGCTTCTTTTCGTAAAAAAACTTACCGTAACCGGAATCATGGAGTACACACACGGCGTTATCAAAGCAAGTAATCCGCCTGCAAAGGCAGTAAGAAAAATCCATGTCAATGATTTCGTGGCAACGGTTCCACCAATGTTAACCTGTGCAATCTGTGCATCATCGCCATTGCGGCTTTCAGTCGAATGTTCGGGCAAAACAAAAATCTCAAATTCATCTTTTTTAGAAGGATATTCTGAACCCTGCTGGTACAAATAATTGACTACGCCTTTTACCAAAAAGCTATCTGTAGCAGCAGCTTTTATGTTCTGTTGCCAATGTACAGAATCGGTAAAAAAATGAACATCGCTTTCTAACGTCGCATCGCGGGCAGTTTGTATTTTTTCTTTTGAAAAAACAGAATCTTTTAATTTGGAAGAAACAGATGAATCAAAATGAACAGAAGAATACAAGATATCATTGGGCGATTTTTGCAGGGCAAATAATTTTACGCCGGCAGGGATTTTCCCTTTGATAGAAAGTATTACTTCGCTATCATTTATTCTCTGCGTGTTGTAAGAAAATTTTATTGCCGATGAATCCTGTGAAAAAGCATTTGCTGCAATCAGCATCAAAAACAGAAACCCGGCAATCTTAATTTTTGCAACAACGCGCCTGGTAAAATGATCATTGCCGGTGTCTTCACCGGCAATGGCCTGATGTCGCCCCGGTTGTTTGCACCAAACGAAAATTTTTGAAACAGCCCGCTCTTTAAAATGGTTCATTAAAAGCAATTATTTATTTGAGAGCAACAGTGAAATTTTTAGTCACCGGTGGCAGGCATTCTTTATCATTACAGCTCATGAATTCTACCGCTACATCTACCGATGTTTTTACATTCGCTTTTAATTTTACTACCTGCACAAAATCCACTGTATTTGAAAATTGTTTTACATCTACACCAAAAAGAGGTTCATGATGTTGTTGCATTTTTCCTACTTCTTTGGTAGCCCCTTGTTTGATGATTAATGGATTTTTTGTAAAAGAAATACTTGTCGGAACCGGACCTCCTTCAGGAGTGGTTTGGGAATAAATATGCCAGGCATTTTCAATATTAGCAGTGAGATGTATCTCATAAGTTTTATCTGCGATTTTTTTAGAAGTTGCTGTCCACGATACCGGGCTTTTTACTATTTGCGCAAAAAGAAAATTAGAAAATAGCAAGAAAAACGAAGCGAATAATAATTTTTTCATGAGTGTCAATTATATTTTATCCATTGATTTAAAACAATCTTGCAATTTACCAAAAACTTTTAGTTAGTGCTTGTAGCCTTGTATATTAATAAGGCAATTTTAACGATGAAAGGACAATTATCATTTATAAAGTATTGACATCATCGCCCTTTTGTCTATATTTTTTTTGCAAGGGAAAAAGCAAACAGAGCTAATAGAAATTTTAATCAGGGATGACCTAAAAAAATGGTAGAATTTCACGCAAATACTTCTCAAAAAGGGAATATTTCAGGCTTTACAGACATTATTTTTACATTTTTGAAAAAAAAAATGCGGATTGTGCGGTTTTTCGAAAAATAGTCATACGTTTGTTTTTCGAACTGCAATATTTTGTTAAAACTTTAATTGCTAAAATGCTTAAAACTGAAAGACAGGCTTTTATCCTTCATCAGGTAAATCTGCACAATAAAGTATTATCGACAGATTTAAGTAAGCAGATAAAAGTTTCCGACGATACCATCAGAAGAGATATTCATCAGCTTGCAGAAGTTGGTAAAATCATTAAGGTGCATGGTGGGGCTTTATCGCCTTCTTTTCACAACCGGCACACTGCTTCCAATGAAGTGTACGCTTATAATCAAAAAAAACTCATTGCTCAAAAAGCCATTTCTCTTATTAAGGATGGAATGTTTATTTTGACTACAGGTGGCACAACCATTATTGAGATGGCAAAATCTTTACCTCCTGATCTTCACGCCACTTTTATCTCGGGCAGTATCCCGGCTCTTGCAGAATATATTGTGCATCCTAATATAGAAGTAATTGCTATTGGTGATAAAGTTTCAAAAGATTCAAAGATTACAGTTGGTTCAGATGCCATTTCAAGAATCCGTGAATTAAAAGTTGATTTATGTTTCCTGGGAGTATCTGCCCTTAATCTCAGCAGAGGAGTATCAGACAATGACTGGGAAGTAGTACAGATAAAAAAAGCGATGGTAGAATCTTCACAAAGGCTGGTATGTTTGACCATCTCCGAAAAAATCAATTCCCACCAGCCATTACAGGTGTGTGACACCAAAAAGATTGATACGCTGATTACTGAATTGTCGCCGGATGATTCCCGCCTGGAACCCTATTTACGTGCAGGAATCAATGTTATATAAATAATCAAATAAACTTTTTAATAATTCTAATTCATCAATCTTAAATTTTTCATTATGAGAAAATTCATGACGTTTCTTGCTGTAATGCTCGTATTGCAACTGCAGCAAAAGGTTTTTGCCCAGGAACGGACAATAACCGGTATCGTGCTTTCCCAGGACAATACCCCTGTTGACGGGGCATCTGTCACAATCAAAGGGAAAACTACTGGTACCCAAACTGGTCCGGATGGCAAATTCACTTTAAAAGCCTCTAAAGGCCAGGTATTGGAAATTTCTTCCGTTGGCTACGAAAACCAACAATTTACAATCAGGGATGCCAATACCATTGAGATTACGCTCTCCAAATTGAGCAAATCCATGGAAGACATCGTGGTAGTGGGATATGGTACTCAAAAAAGAGGAAATGTAACAGGTGCGTTATCCACTATTGATGTTAAAAAAACTTTGCAGGGCAGGCCAATTGCCGATGTGGGCCGTGGCCTTCAGGGTGCAGCCTCCGGATTAAGTGTAACCATTCCGAGTGGTGAGGTCGGCTCAGACCCGATCCTTAAAATCAGGGGAGTTATGACTTCTTTTCAGGGGAGCAGCACTCCACTGATCCTGTTGGATAACGTGGAAATCCCCAGCATTCAGATCGTAAATCCAAATGACATTGCTTCTATCACCGTTTTAAAAGATGCGGCTTCGGCTTCCATCTATGGAGCAAAAGCATCTAACGGCGTTATACTGATCACTACCAAAAAGGGTTCCGGCACCGCAAAACCACAGGTAACCTATTCAAACAATTTCTCCTGGCAAAATGCTTGGAAAAAACTAGAGATGGGCCAGGTAGATGCACTAAAATA
>JBQCFO010000274.1:0-6828 GCA_051959055.1 Ginsengibacter sp.
GGTCGTCGAAAAAGGAAAAAGGCTAAGCTGGCAATACCACCACCGCCGCGCAGAATTGTGGAAAGTAATATCAGGCGAAGTAGGTGTAATAACGAGCGAAACCGATGAAGAAACCGGGCTCGGAACAAAGAAAAAAGGTGATGTAATTGTTTTAAAAAAAGGTGAGCGTCACAGATTAATTGGTTTAGAAAGCTGGGGAGTTCTTGCTGAGATATGGAAACATACCCAAAAAGATTTTCCAAGTGATGAAGAGGATATTGTAAGAGTACAGGATGACTTTGGAAGGTAAGTACAGCCGGTTATATTATTATTTTATTTTATATTAAGCCAATTCTCTGAAAGCCTTTAAAATATTTCAAAAGCATTTTATCGTAATTTGTGGAAGCGCTGCTTTTACAACTTTTTATGGATAATAAAATCACTACTCTTAAAGAAATTGCAAGCCGCTTAAAATTTTCGGTTTCAACCGTTTCACGCGCACTGCACAATCATCCAAGTATCGGGTTGCGAACTACAGCCCAGGTACAACAACTTGCAAAGGAATTGGGCTATGAGCCAAATCAAACAGCTGTGCTTTTTAAGCAACAGAAAACAAATACGATCGGGGTTATTTTGCCAAACCTGAAAGAAGAATTTTTTTCACAAGCGATTAATGCGATTGAAGATGTGTCGAAAGAAAATAAATACAGCGTTTTGATTGGCCAGTCTCATGATAATGTAGAACAGGAAAAACAGATTATTACTGCCATGAAAAACCACCGCGTTGATGGCTTAATCGTTTCGATTTCAAAATATACCAACAGTTATAATCATCTGACGGATATGGAAAAATATAACATTCCTGTTGTATTTTTCGATCGGGTACCTGAACTTCCAACAGTTCATAAAGTATCCTCAGATATAGGCACCGGTACCAAACAGGCAATAGAGTTTTTAATTAAAAGCGGTCATCGCAAAATCGGCGTGATTAATGGACCGGCGGAAATGAAATCCTGCAAAGAAAGAACCTATGCCTATTTGGATGTTTTAAAAAAGAAAAGAATAAAAATTGATATGTCACTGATTGTGAGTACTGATCTTACCCGGGAAAAGACTTACAAAGCAATGGACGAGCTATTAAAGCTAAAACATCCGCCGACAGCAATTTTGGTTATTAATGATTATGTTGCACTCGATGCAATTCAATTTGCACGTAAAGCAAAATTAAAAATCAACAAAGATATTTGCTTTGTGAGCTATGCTAACCTACCAATAACCAGCTACCTCGAATTTCCTCCGTTGGCGTCTGTTGAGCAGTTTCCTTATCAGCAGGCAAAGAAAGCCACTGAAATTTTATTTGAGCAATTAGAACAACGCAAAAAACCTATTCCGCTTCAAACCAAATATCACGATATTCTCATTGAAGGACAATTGATTATAAATAAAAAAGATAAAAGTTAACCACATTTTACCATATTTTTCATTAGGAAAGACGTACTTATGAATGATGAAAATCGAAATAAACTCATAAATCCTTCTTTACGCCCAACAAAAAGAATGATCGAAAAACTAAAAGAATGTTTGGAAAAAGAATCTTCTAACATTAAAATACCTTGTTTGCCTGAAGAAATGAAATCTTCTCTCGCGGGATTGTATAAAAGAGGATTGATACAAACCAGAATGGAAAATATAAATAATAAAAACATTCTATGTGTTTACGTTACGGAAACGGGTAAGGAATTTCTTTCATCAAATAATCAAGGCGGGGAAAATAAAGAAAATCAGGAATCTTTAGTGCAGCAAATGAAGAAATAAGTAAGATTTTGATTTTCCTTTTTTGATAAAATGACGGAATGGTTACAGAAAGCAGAACAGGACGAAATTAATTTCTTTATTTTGTTCCTATGAAAAAATGCCTCTTTTTTGTTCTGGTTATTCTGTGTTTGGGTTGCTCAAAAAAAACCGCTCCTGTTCCTCCGCCGCCTGTCGGTAGTTTTGTTGTTTCATCCATAAATGTGAATAATCAAGCAGCTGTGAGGGCAAATAATTATTTTAATGTAAATCCAAATGCAGTTATAAAAGTTTCCTTCTCAGCTCCGGTGGATCGCACTTCAACAAACAACAATATTTCTTTAATAAAAAGCCCTGGGGGCCAAGTTCCTTTTAATATTTCTTATGAAAATAAGGACAGTGTAATTTTAATTCAATCAATATCACCTTTTCAATTTCTTTCAAAATATATTGTTACCATTACAAGCCAGGTGCGGTCCGCTCAGAAAATTGTATTAACTCAAAACACCAGCGTGAATTTAATTACTGCTATTGATTCTTCAGATAAATTTCCAGTGGTTTCAGATAGCGCATTATTAGACATTATTCAAAAACAAACCTTCAAATATTTTTGGGATTTTGGTCATCCGATTTCAGGAATGGCGCGTGAAAGAAATACCTCCGGAGATGTGGTCACTACCGGAGGTACAGGTTTTGGAGTAATGAGCATATTAGCCGCAGTAAACAGAAATTTTATTTCACGCTCCGATGGTTTGCAGAGAATCAATACAATCGTGGGGTTCTTAAAAAATAAATGTACCCGTTATCACGGCGCATTTGCGCATTGGATAAATGGGGCAACAGGAGCTACCATTCCATTTAGTCAGCAGGACGACGGAGCCGATTTGGTAGAAACATCTTTGTTGATGCAGGGCTTATTATGTGCACGTCAATATTTTAATTTTTCAAATGCTGCTGAAGATAGTTTAAGAAGTAACATCAATATTTTATGGAACGGAATCGAATGGAACTGGTTTAGAAACGGCGGCCAAAATGTATTGTATTGGCATTGGAGTCCCAATTATAATTTTGATATAAATCTTCAGATAAAAGGCTGGAATGAAGCGTTGATTGTTTATGCGCTTGCTGCTTCATCCAATACAGATTCCATTCCTAAAGTGGTTTATGATAATGGCTGGGCATCAAACGGTGGAATGAAAAACGGAGCAGCTTATTATGGAATAAAATTACCGCTTGGTCCTCCTTTGGGTGGCCCGCTTTTCTTTTCACAATATTCCTTTCTGGGAATAAATCCTCACGATCTTAGTGACTCGTATGCAAATTATTTTGAGCAAAATACCGCCCATTCAATGATCAATTATAATTATTGCGTTGCCAATCCACAACATTTCAATGGATACAGCCCGGACGTTTGGGGATTAACAGCAAGCGATGACAACATAAGCAATTACGCTGCCCATTCGCCCACAAACGACGATGGTGTTATTTCGCCCACTGCTGCGGTTTCTTCATTGCCCTATACCCCCGAACAAAGCATAAATGCCTTACGGTTCTTTTATTATAAATTGGGCGATAAATTATTCAAAGATTATGGGTTTATAGACGCTTTTAATCTGTCAGATTACTGGTTTGCCAATTCTTTTCTTGCCATTGATCAGGGGCCTCAGATAGTAATGATAGAAAACTATCGAAGCGGCTTGTTGTGGAATTTATTTATGAGCTGTCCGGAGATAAAAAGAGGAATGAAAAATCTTGGCTTTCAAAGCCCGGATTTATAAAATTTTTTTTAGAAACAGGGCACGCAACTTTTCTGTCTTCTTTTGAAAAGCTGCCAGTAGCCAAACAAATAACCGCAATTCTTATTTTAACTATTCCAAGATTTTTGGATTCACAAAAGATTTATAATTTATCTCTGTCATAAATGAAGAATGGTTGAAACTAATACCATCTTTACTACTAAATAGTCTGAAGGATTATGGGTAAATGTTAGATGGTATTATACCAACCGGAAAATATTTAGGTTTATATAATCTTTATATTCGGTATAACCGCATATTTGCAATGAAAATGAAATCATTCACTTTAAAAATTAACGAAAATGACAGAAAAAAGACCGGTTATTGAAATCGAAGCAACTGTAAATGCGCCAATTGAAAAAGTGTGGGACCTATGGACAAATCCAAAACACATTGTCAACTGGAGTTATGCTTCTGCCGATTGGCACACGCCAACTGCGGAGAATGATTTAAGAAAAGGTGGAAAATTCAGCTCAAGAATGGAAGCAAAAGATGGAAGTATGGGATTCGATTTTGGAGGAATTTATGATGAAGTGATTCAGCATAAATACATCGAATACACGCTGGGCGATGGCCGGAAAGTAAAAATAAATTTCAATGGCGAGGGCGATAAAACAGATATAACAGAAAGCTTTGAGGCGGAAAGCACCAATCCTTTAGAGATGCAAAAAGGAGGATGGCAGGCCATTCTCGATAATTTTAAAAAATATGTTGAACTAAATTAAGAGATCAACCTTTTTGACTTTAAGACAAGGAACAACTTTTTAACTTAATTCCAAGATTTCATCCTGACTCCGGCAAATAAACATTTGTAAATTCACGAAATGAAACATTGTTTTTTGTGCATGTTGTTTTTTCCCTTGCTCGTTTTTTCTCAGGAAAATTATGGTTATAAAAACCTGGTAATGGAAGGTGGGGGCGTGCGCGGGCTTGCTTATCCTGGTGCTTTGGAAGTGCTGGAACAAAAAGGAATTCTACAGAATATAGAAAACGTAGCTGGATCTTCTGCCGGCGCAATCGCCGGACTGGTGGTATCCTTAGGTTATTCATCGCATGAAATAGATTCTGCTTTGCAGACTTTAAAAATCGCGGAATTTAATGACGGCAAATTTTTCTTTGGAAAATTAAGACGGATAAAAAAAGAATATGGGATGTATAAGGGCGAAGCGTTTGAATCATGGATATCCGGTTTGATAGAATATAAAACAGGAAATGCCGATCTTACTTTTCAGGACTTGCACGATTTGCGTTTAACAAACAAAAATTTCAGAGATTTTTATTGTACCGGAACAAACATTAGCAAACAAAAGCTGGAAGTATTATCCTGGAAAACATTTCCTGAAATGAAATTAAAAACCGCTGTACATATTAGCAGTTGTATTCCATTTTATTTTGTGCCGGTAGCGATAGATAGTTCCGGAAATGAAATTACATCCAAAGACTCCGCTGCCCATTTTGATTATTATGTAGATGGTGGAATGCTTTGCAATTATCCAATCAGTATTTTCGATTCGTGTGTTGATGGGGGCAATCCGCTCACTTGCCAAAGCCTTATTTTCAACCAACAAACACTCGGCTTGAAATTGGAAAGGGGTGACCAAATAAAAGAATTTGATGAAGGCAGCACCCAAATTGCACCTTACGACATCAACAATATGAAGCAATATTCTTCTGCAGTAATGAACCTCATGATGGAAACCCTCAATCGCCGAAGTCCCGATCTTGCCAATGAAAAAGGAAGAACTATTTACATAAGTTATGCCGGCATTTCCGGCAGGCCCAGAAAAGTTTCAATAAAAGAAAAAGACATTTTGTATACAAACGGAAAAGTAGCAGCCAATGATTTTTTCAATAAAAAAATGATGGACAAGCCGCTGTCTTTTTTATCTCCCTTTCAATAGACTACCTTTGCAAAAAATTATTATTACCTTCAAAAAAAGGTAACCTTTTTATTGATTTAATAAAATATGCAACATCTATCCGAACAGGAAATTATCCGCAGAGATAAATTAAAAGAACTTACGAAACTCAATATTGACGCATATCCTGCTGCATTATACCCCGTAAACACAACGGCGGCATTCATAAAAAACAATTATAAAGGCGAAGAAAATAAAAGTGATCTGAATGCACCTGGATTTGAAAATGTGTGCATCGCCGGAAGAATTCTAAGCATCCGTGATATGGGCAAAGCATCGTTTGCTGTATTGCAGGATGCAACCGGCAAAATCCAGGTGTATATCCGCCGGGACGATATTGCACCGGGTGAAGATAAATCCTTGTATAATACAGTTTGGAAAAAACTGATCGACATTGGTGATATCATTGGTGTGAAAGGTTATGTGTTTACCACAAAAACCGGCGAAACATCTATTCATGTTTCTGAACTTACAATCCTTTCAAAATCACTACGTCCGCTGCCTGTGGTAAAAGAAAAAGATGGTGAAACATTCGATGAGGTAACAGACGCAGAGTTCCGATACCGCCAGCGCTATGCAGATCTGATTGTGAATCCACAGGTAAAGGAAACATTTATCAAAAGAACAAAAATGATAAATGCGATGCGTAATTTTTTGAACGAACATGGCGCTCTTGAAGTAGATACGCCTGTTTTACAAAACATTCCAGGGGGCGCGGCAGCACGGCCTTTCATCACGCATCACAATGCCTTAGATGTTCCTTTTTATTTGCGCATTGCAAATGAACTTTATTTAAAAAGATTGATTGTTGGCGGCTTTGAATGGGTATATGAATTCAGCCGCAATTTTAGAAATGAAGGAATGGACCGTACGCATAATCCTGAATTTACGGTTCTTGAATTTTATGTTGCCTACAAAGATTATTTGTGGATGATGGAAACCACAGAACAAATGCTGGAGCAAACAGCAATCGCTGTAAATGGCTCTGCCAAAGTGTTTTCAGGCGATAAAGAAATAGACTTCACAGCGCCTTACAAGCGAATCACCATGTATGATGCGATCAAGGAATTTACCGGAATTGATATCAGTGATAAAGATGAAGACGGGTTGAGAGAAGTTTGTCAGCAATTGGGAATACACGCAGATAAAACGATGGGTAAAGGAAAATTGGTTGATGAAATTTTTTCAGAAAAATGTGAACACCATTTTATTCAGCCCACTTTTATTATCGATTATCCGGTAGAAATGAGTCCGCTTACAAAAAAGCATCGCAGCAAACCCGGATTGGTAGAGCGTTTTGAATTAATTGTAAATGGAAAAGAAATCGCACACGCGTATACAGA
>JBQCFO010000275.1:0-11326 GCA_051959055.1 Ginsengibacter sp.
GAATACAATCAATAAAACAAATGCCGGTTTGCGTAGTGTAATTTTTTGCATAAAAAACTGAAGTAGAAAAATTGTGCCACAAAGTAATGTGGTAATGTGCTAATGTGAAAATGTGAAAATGTTGAAATCGGAAAATGGGAAAATGCTTTTGATAATGTGAATACAAAAACAGTTTATTTCTTCTTTTACTGCTTAAGTAATTCAATAATCCAATAATTTAATAATTGAATAATTCCAAAATTAAAATTTCTCCTTTTTCCAAACCGTTCCTTCAACCTAAAAATGGATTATTTTGCAAGTACTTCTCTGAATTTAAATAACAGCTTTATATTCAGCAAACTGAATAAGTTAATCCCTTTTGTCATTTCTTTATCTCTTTTAAATTCCTGCTTCCCATCGTTCCCTGCAACAAATATCCGATTACAATTACTAATATTGCTCCAATGGCATTGAGCCATAAAAATGAAATCACGTCTGCTTTGTAGATCATAATGACTAGAACTTCAGAAATGACAGCGCCATAAAAAAGTGCGTTTGCCTTTATTCTCCTGAACCAGAAGGCAACCATAAAAATTCCGAGAATGACTCCGTAAAATAAAGAACCTAAAATGTTTACGGTTTCGATTAAACTATTGCCAAGATTACCCGCAAATTCTGCTACAAGAATGCAAAATATGCCCCATAAAAAAGTATAGAATTTAGAAATATTGTAATCCTGTTTTTGTGTCAGTTCTTTCTTGAAAAATCTTTTATGAATATCAACAACGGTGCAGGAGGCAAGCGCATTTAATGCTGCGGCAATGCTTCCCCAGGCTGCTAAAAAAATAACAGCAATTAATAAACCTACAAGGCCTTTTGGTAAATAATCAATCACGAAACGGAGAAAAATATAATTCGTGTCGTTTACATCCTCTCCCGGTAAGGCTTTTGAAAGCACAGAAGTATATTCATTTTTAATTTTTGCTTTTTGTAAATTATCTGCCGGAGAAATGGATGCATAAGTGTTTTCGAGGTCTGTCAATTCATTTTTATAACTGGTTTCTTTTGCACGTTCTATTTGCACTTCATTAAAATGAATAGGAGCTTTATTATATTGATAAAAAGAAAAAACCAGCACACCCAGCATCAAAATTAGAAATTGCATGGGCACTTTTACCAATCCATTGATCAATAATCCTAATTTTCCCTGCCGGTTATTTTGCGCCGTTAAATAGCGCCCCACCTGGCTTTGATCAGTACCGAAATAAGAAAGCGCCAGAAAAAATCCGCCAATCAAACCGCTCCAGATATTGTATTTATCCTTCCAGTCAAATCCATTTGTGGTTTCTCCTGAGGTGATGATATTCATTTTTCCATTTTATCCGCCAAGATGCAGCGCATCTAAAAATCCAATGTTTGAAGGCATTAAATGAACTACCAAATATCCCGCAATGACCATTCCGATAATGATAATTATCAATTGCAGTTTTTGCGTATGTGCCACGGCTCTTGCTCCACCGGTTACGGTATAAATGATCAACATGCCACCCATAATGATGTTGGTGTAATAAATATTCCACCCAAGCAACGAACTCAAAATCAGTGAAGGCGCATAAATACTGATGCCTGTTGATAATCCTCTTGAGATTTGAAAGAGAAAAGAAGTGAGGGTTCTTGTTTTTAAGTCAAATCGTTTTTCTAAAAATTCATAAGCGGTATATACCTTCAAATTATTAAATACCGGAACAAAAACAATGCAGATCACAATCATCGCAAGAGGCAGTCCAAAATAATATTGCACGAACCGCATTCCATCTGTGTAAGCCTGTCCCGGGGCGCTAATAAATGTGATGGCGCTGGCCTGCGTGCCCATAATACTCAGCAGTACAAGATACCAGGGCATATCGCGATTGCTCAAAAAATAGCCGTCAAGATTTTTGGTGGTCCTGCTTTTAAAAACGCCATAAATAATAATTGCGGTAAGAGTTACAATAAGCACGATCCAATCCTGAAAACTCATATCACTTTATTGTTTTAATTTAAGAAGAGAAGCTTTTCATGAAGTTTTTGTTACAGTAAACAAAGAAATAACAGTCTTTTTGATTTTACTTACACAGAGGTAAACAGAGAACCACTGAGAGTCCTGTAATGTTTTCTTTTGTAATTGCAATAAACAAAGAAATAACTGGTTTTTTTGTTTTTTATTACACAGATGTAAACAGAGAACCACTGAGTTGCACAGGGTTTTTTCCTCCGCGGTTCTCCGTGTCTTCTCTGTGCAACTCAGTGTAATGATTTCTTTTGCAATTATCATTGAAAATATTTAGTAATAAAGTAATAGAAAATTATTTGCAGCACTAAAAAAATAAATACCAAAAGGTAAAGTCTGTTCCAATATTTTTTTTCCGGCTTCTGCATCATAGTAATTCTTAATCCTTAATTCTTAATTTATCTCTCCGGTTTCGCCAGCAAATTCGCAAATAACCGGTATGCTCCGGGAACTCCAGCAGGCAGTTCCCTGAACATCACCAGGCTGCAATAAACAAATCTTCCTTTTCCATAATCAGTGTAGATAAGGCTTCCCAGCGATGCCGGTGCATTTGCATCATGCATTGAAAATAGGGACCTATAGTTTGATTCATAATTTTCTGCCTGGTAAGTGCTCCTTTCCTGTATCCAGTCAGTGAAATCTTTTTGTGTGATTTTGTTTGGATAATTTAATAAAGAATTTTTCGGATCGGTAAACAAAACATCAGCTTCTTCATTTGTAACACGGTTTCGGGAAATGGTGAACGGGTAAGGCCCAATTTTTGCTTTCACCGGTCCAATGTTATTATTGGTATTGTATTGCACCAATAAAACGCCTCCGTCTTTTACGTAATTCATCAAAGTATTGTAAGAATTATTGAGCCAATCATGAATATTGTAAGCCCTCACTCCTGTTACGATTGCGTCAAATTGCTTCAGATTATTGGCAGTAATTTCTTTTGGTGAAAGTATTATTACCTGGTATCCCATTTTTGTCAGCGCATCAGGTACTTTATCACCTGCACCCGGAATGTATCCAACTTTTTTTCCGGAAATTTTTAAATCAATGTCAACAAGTTTTGATTCGGCTTTATGAAAATAAATGATGTTCGGAATATGCGGATAAGAAATAATTTTTTTATACAAATCATAAATGTTATTTCCCTGCACTGCGCTCCAGTCAATCATTTCAGTGTTTTTTTGATTTGGATTTTTTATGGAAAAATAAGAACCATTATCTTTTTTTGTTTCAGTTATATTAGAGGAATAATTTGATTTTACAGAAATATTATCAGCAGAAGAACTGTTATTTTCTGTTCTTACATGGATATTCACCGGGTCGTTATTAATGGATAATGCCAGTTCAGGATTTGATTGTATTTCCAATTTTGGAATAATAAAAAGCGGTTCAAATTCTTCGCCTTTTACAGGGTCATTTGATTTATATTGAATAGGAATTGTATAAGAAAATTCTTCGCCATTAATCTTCAAATCTACAATTGCACTTTCGGGATCGTTTTGTGGTTTGCCAATTAAGTTTTGATCAGAAACATTAAAAGACCCTTTGTTCATCGGCTCTACAAGCCAATAAGGCTGCGAAATTTTTGCAGAAGCAGGAATCAAAACATTGAATGAATGCGAAACATTTTCATCGGCCGGTAGATCGTCATTTAGTTCAAATTTTTTATTTTGAATGGTTACTGAAGAGATTCTAACGTTACCGCCTACACGATTATCTGCAACAAAGTTTATCGGCAAAGTATCTCCCTGAACGGCAAACATTGTTTTGGTGCTTGCTTCAAGATACAGCCCGAGGCATTCTTTAATAATTTGTTTTACCTGTTCCAGTTTTTGATCACGCCAATAACTATCTGCTGATCTTTTTAAGGCCTGATAAATACTTAAAAGAGCAGGCAACGATTTCTCTGGTTGTGTAAAAGAATAATCAGCAATTAATTTTTGAATGGACGATTCCATGGCTGCATCATTCAATCTTTGCCAGTTTGTTGTTACTCCATCCATCAAAGTTTTTTCCGGTGATGATCCTTTAATTGTTTTAAAAAATTCCAAAGATTTTCCTCTGGAAGAAGGCACTCCAAAACCCTGTGTTTTATGCTGGCTACGGCTTTCAGCGGCTACCTCTCCATAACTTTCGCCCAATAAAGAGTTGTATCCGCCTGCATCTATTTTGAATTGATCCGGCCTTTCTGTATTTACACTTCCAAAATTGAAAGTGTTCCACAAAAGCCGTTTTGCCTGCCACGGTTTTACACCATATTTAAATTGTTCAGGAAATTTGGTAGGATCAGCGGCAGCGTCAAAAGCCTCGCCTGCAAGGATTGCAGAGGCGGTATGATGTCCGTGGCCACCTTCGCCGGTTGTTGGAAAACGGGTAATAATTACATCTGGCTGGAATTTTCTGATCACCCAAACCACATCACTCAGTATTTTATCGTGATTCCAAAATTGAAAAGTTTCATCAGGACTTGTTGTAAAACCAAAATCATACGCTCTTGTGAAAAATTGTTCAGCTCCATCAATTCTTCTTGCAGCAAGAAGTTCCTGTGTTCTGATCAATCCCAATTCGATGCCTTGCTCATCACCGATTAAATTTTGAACGCCATCACCGCGTGTCATACTCAGATAGCCGGTGCGGTATAATTTGCCATTTGCCAGAAATGCCAACAGGCGTGTGTTTTCATCATCCGGATGGGCTGCGACATATAAAACAGAACCGAGTACATCGAGTTTTTTTATTTGTTGAAAAATCTGTGAAGAACTATAAGTTTTTGGAGCCTGTGCGAAAGTGAATTGTAAAAACGAAGAAAAAAATAAGAGCAGAAAAAATTTACGCATTTGCAAAAAGATTTAATGGCACGAATGTAATGAGCAATTGGCAATTTGCAATTAGCTGATGGATAAATGGCAATTGGGATAAGTAAACCAAGAAGGTTTTATCAAAGGTGATCCTTTATAAAAAGAGTCTAATAAACCTTCTTGGTTTTTTCCGAAAATTCAAAATACAAATCCTTCATATTTCTTGCTTTGCTGCAATTTGCTTTTGAAAATTAGAATAACCACAAAGCTTTTCAAACCTTGTTAATTCAACCTTGAACTTTCAACTCATAAATCCTACATTTGGCGAAAAAGCAAACAATGGGAAAATTAAAAGTTCTTGCAGTTATTTTATGCCTGACTGCAATTCTTTCATCGTGTAGTCATCAGCAAAAGCTGAACGGATTTCATTACAAAACCACGAAAGATATCGAAGTAAAAAGAGGCGCTGTTGTTTCTGCAAGCCAGATAGCAAGTGATATCGGCGTAGCTATTTTGAAACAAGGCGGAAATGCGGTGGATGCGGCAATTGCTACACAATTCGCATTGGCAGTGGTTCATCCAAGCGCCGGAAATATTGGTGGCGGCGGCTTTACCATTATCCATTTAAACAATGGTCAAAATATTTCTATTGATTATCGTGAAATGGCCCCAGGCAAGGCTTCCAGAGATATGTATCTGGATTCGAATGGAAATCCGCAGATGAATTTATCACAGGAAAGTCCGCTGGCCTCCGGCGTTCCGGGTTCTGTAGCCGGAATTTTTGAGTGTATGAAATATGCGAAACTTCCTTTTAAAAAATTAATTCAACCTGCGATTGATCTTGCGGAAAAAGGATTTGTTTTGAATCCGGGAGAGGCGTCCAGCCTCAATTACAATAAAAATTATTTTGTAAAAATGAATCGGGTTGTTCCGGCTTTTGTAAAAGAAACTGCATGGAAAGAAGGTGATACATTAATACAAAAAGATCTGGCCAATACTTTAAAAAGGATAAGGGATAATGGAGCTAAAGGGTTTTATGAAGGCGAAACTGCACGCTTGATTGCCCAGCAAATGAATAGAGATAATGGAATTATCACCGAAGAAGATTTAAAGAATTACCAGGCAAAAAACCGTGAGCCAATCGTTTTTGATTATAAAGGAAATACAATAGTTACGATGCCTTTGCCAAGCAGCGGTGGAATTATTTTAGAACAAATGCTGAAAATGAGCGCGATGGAACACATTGATCAGATGAAGTATGGAACGTTGGCTTCGGTGCAATTGATGACAGAAGTAGAACGTCGCGCATTTGCAGACAGAGCAAAGTATCTGGGCGATCCGGATTTTGTAAAAGTACCGGTAAAAGCTTTAGTGAGTGATGATTATCTGAAAAAAAGAATGAGTGATTATGACCCCAATAAAGCTGGAAACAGTAAGGATATTAAAGAAGGCTACATCCGGGAAGGAGAGGAGACAACCCATTTTAATGTGTTGGATAAAGACGGTAATGCGGTTTCTGTAACAACAACTTTGAATGGTTCTTATGGTTGTGGAATTGTAGTAACGGGGGCTGGATTTTTATTAAATAACGAAATGGATGATTTTAGTGTGAAGCCAGGCGTTCCTAATATGTTTGGGGCTGTAGGGCAGGAAGCAAATGCAATTGCTCCCGGAAAAAGAATGCTGAGCAGCATGACTCCAACCATCGTTTTGAAAGATAATAAGCCCTATATTATTGTTGGAACCCCGGGTGGTACCACGATTCCGACAAGCGTGTATCAAACGATTGTGGACATTCTTGATTTTGGATTAACACCGGAGGAAGCAGTTAATTTTCCCAAATTTCACCATCAATGGCTTCCTGATGAAATTTTTGTAGAACGCAATTTTAACAAAGCGGTAGTGGATCAATTAAAAGCAATGGGATATAAAGTAACAGTGAGAGGGTCTATTGGCCGCACTGAAGTGATTATGATAAAAGGTAAAACGATCATTGCGGTTGCAGATAAAAGGGGCGATGACGGAGCAGCGGGCTATTAATGAAGTGAAAGTGCAAGGTTGCCAGCCTTCGTCTTTAATTTTAATTTTATACTTATTCAAGGTTGGCAACCTTTAATCCCGCATAATTTTTGCTGTATTCATTAAACTCAAAAATTACCATAAAATGAATAACGTAGTCAACTGGTTTGAAATCTATACATCAGATTTTAACCGTGCAAAAAAATTTTATTCAGAATTATTTAAATGCACCCTGACGGATCTTCCTGTAGGCAGTGAAAACCATCCGGAAATGAAATATGCCACATTTCCCGGCGATCAGAATAAATATGGAATCAATGGCGCTTTGGTTTATCTCGATGCAGCCAAGCCAGGTATGGGCGGCACTCTGGTATATTTTTTTGCTGAAGGTATCATTGACGATTTAAGCAGAGTGGAAGCAGCCGGTGGTAAAATTATCCGTGGCAAACAGAGCATTGGTGAATATGGTTTTGTTGCCCTGATAGAAGATACGGAAGGAAACATGATTGGTTTGCAATCGATGAAATGATTTACTTCCAGTAAAAGGATAATTAACCGGAATTCCTGTTTACTAATTAAAAATTGTTGAGATAGCAGAAGTGAAAAACTGCTGTATGTAAATTTTTTGTTACAAAAATGAGATGCTTTTGTATTAATATGAGTATATGAACATAAAAAATTTTGAGTTTAAGGCAAAAGTAGAAGGACTGGATAAATATGAACAAATGCTGCTTGAGTTGAATCCGCTTTTTATTGGAACCGATCATCAGGTAGATACTTATTTTAATGTTTCACACGGGAGGTTAAAACTCAGAGAGGGAAATATTGAAAATGCACTGATTGATTATGAAAGAGAAGACACGGCCGGTTCAAAATTGTCGGAAATCATTCTATATAAGTATAAGCCTGATTCTGCTTTGAAAAAAATTCTTGCAAAACAATTTGGAATAAAAACAGTGGTTGATAAAAAAAGGAAAATCTACTTTATAGATCAAATCAAATTTCACTTTGATGAAGTGGAAAGTTTGGGAACTTTTATAGAAGTGGAAGCTATAGACAATAACGGCTTGCTCACTATTGGGGAGCTAAAAGAACAATGTGATTTTTATCTGCATTTTTTTAAGTTCTTACCCCAACAGCTGATCGAGAAATCATACAGTGATTTGTTAGAAGAAAAAATGAAGCAAAATTCCTGAACACAGCAAGTCGCAATTCTTAAATCCTGATTCCATCATCGCTTGAACAGCATTCCATTGCCGTTTGCGCTAAATTCTATATCTTGAAATTCTCAAATTATGAAAATATGAAATGGATATTTTTATTAGCGGGAACTGTTTTTATTTGTGGATGCGGTTTGCGCCAGCGTGAAATGGAACTGAATAGAAAAACGCAGTCGTTGAATGTAAAGGAACAGGAGCTGGCATTGAAAGAGCAATCCCTTTCGATAAAAGAAGAACAACTGAATGAGAAAGAAAAATCTCTCGACAGCACCACCAAGCTGGTGAATGACAGCTTATTTCTGGAACATCAAAAACTGCCCGGAACCTGGATGGTAGAAATGCTTTGTACAGAAACGAATTGCCCGGGCTCAGCAGTAGGTGATATTAAAAATGAGCAATGGGATATCAAATTCCAGAACAATATGGTAATTGCCAGCGCGATGAGCAATAATCAATTGGTAAGAATCTACACAGGCGCATATGTTGGAAATTCACTGAAACTTGAGGTGCAACACGATTCATCAGATGTGTCAGCAAAAATAACGGTGAGGCTGCAGCAAACAAAAGAAAAAGAAATGACCGGAGAACGCGAAATAACACAGGCAAGCGGATGCCATATTTTATATTCATTACGATTGAAAAAACAGTAAAGAATCTTTTATTTAATCATTTTTAATTCATCGTATGATCTTACTGACAGATTTGGATTTTTCTTTGCCACTTACCAATCCGGTGATTATTTTTTCACTGGTATTGTTCATCATACTTTTTGCCCCTATTTTATTAAAAAAAATAAAAGTACCACACATCATCGGGCTCATCTTAGCCGGTGTGATCGTAGGGCCATATGCATTAAATTTATTGCGCAGAGACAGCAGTATTGTGCTTTTTGGCACTGTCGGGCTTTTATACATTATGTTCCTCGCCGGGCTCGAAATTGATATTTCGGAATTTAAGAAAAACCAGAAGCGAATTATTTTCTTCGGATTAATCACGTTTTTGCTTCCATTGATTTGCGGTACTTTGGCGAGTTATTATATCCTCGGTTATGGATGGCTTTCTTCTGTATTATTGGCCAGTATGTTTTCAACACATACCCTCGTTTCATACCCGATTGCAAGTAAATATGGCGTAGCCCGCAACCGCGCTGTTGCCATGACAGTGGGTGGCACCATGATTACCGATATACTGGCATTGTTGATTCTTGCTGTGATTGCAGGAATGACAAAAGGCGAAGTAACTTCCACCTTTTGGTTTACGCTTGGCATTTCTACCATAATTTTTGTTGGAATCGTTTTCTTTATTTTTCCCATTATTATCCGGTGGTTTTTTAAGCATTATGAAGACAGTATTTCACAGTATATTTTTGTTTTGGCAATTGTTTTTCTTGCATCCTTTCTTGCTGAAGCTGCAGGAATAGAAGCCATCATCGGAGCTTTCTTTGCCGGCCTTGTTCTGAACAATTTTATTCCACATTCATCTCCATTAATGAATCGCATTGATTTTGTCGGAAATGCTTTGTTCATTCCTTTCTTTTTAATAGGAGTGGGGATGTTGGTAAATTTTAATGTACTCTTTCACGGATGGGGCGCATTGCGTGTTGCCGGTGTAATCGTAGTAGTAGCAATTACTACCAAATTCGTTGCTGCCTGGCTTACACAAAAAGCTTTTAAATTACTGCCGGAAGAAGGCCGGATGATTTTTGGATTAAGTACTTCGCATGCTGCTGCTACTTTAGCCATTATTTTGGTTGGTTACAACATCATCATCGGCGAAACTCCTGGTGGTGAACCAATTCGCTTGCTGGACGAAGACATTTTGAATGGAACGATTTTATTGATATTATTCAGTTGCGCCATCAGTTCTTTTGTTGTGGAAAAAGCTTCAGAGAAATTAGCCTTAAAAGAAGAAGAGGAAGAGGAAAAAATTGCGGAATCTGATGAGAAGATTTTAATCACATTGGCATATCCTGATACAGTAACGGAAATGGTAGATTTTGGGCTGATGATGAAACCCAAAAAAAATAATATTCCCGTGTATGCACTCACCATCATCAGTGATGATATGAATGATGAAACCTCACAGGTAAACGGGAAAAAGATGATGCAAAAAGCGCTGAATCATGCTGCTGCAACGGAAAATACCCTCATCCCTTTAACGCGCTATGATTTAAATATCAGCAACGCGATTATCTATACCATTAAAGAACAAAATATTACCGACGTGCTGATTGGCTTGCATAAAAACGCCAATCAAAAAGATTTTTTAGGGCCTATAGCGGAAAATATTTTAAGCAAAACAGACGAGACGATTTTTATTTATAAAAATGTACAACCGTTCAATACTTTAAACCGCATGGTAGTAGTGGTAACGCCGGATGCGGAAAAAGAGCCCGGCTTTCCTCATTGGTTTTCGAGGATTTGTACAATAGCAAAAACCGGTGATTTATCATTTCATTTTTTTGCAACACAATCTGCCCTTCGGGAATTGGAAAATTTGAATGCAAAATCAGCAAGTCCTGTATCAGCAACCTATAACCCTTTTAGCGACTGGGAGGATTTTTTAATCCTGGCAAGGGAATTAAAACCGAATGATTTTTTCGTAATTGTATCTTCCCGCAAAGGGCACATATCTTACAACGAAAACCTGGAAAGGCTTCCTTATTATTTATCTAAATATTTTGTGCATAACAGCTATATTATTATTTATCCGAAACAAATGAAAGGAGATCTGGCTTTAAACGAAAAAGAAAGTTCAGAAAACTTTCTCCTGGATGCGTTGGCAGATAAAGTACAGGCGGTAAACAAAGCGGGCGGATATATTTCAAGGATGTTTAAAAAGAAAAAGTAGAAGGAGGTACAAGGTAAAAACATACACCAGTTCAGTTTGCATGGAATGAGGAAATTGACTTTGACAAGGATACTTTTATATCTGATGGTATTTTTTTCGAACGAAATTTTAGTTCTTTATGATTTTCGAACATGAAGTTGCTGCAACAAACAAACAAATACCAGCGATTCTTCTTTTCCTTTTGTGGTAAAAAAATTTAAGGGATAATAAAGAAAGACCGCATGATTATATGAGGCAAATGTATTTGAAAAGAAAATGAACAGTAGCTTTTCAAATCCCGGGGGGATGAAAGGGTTATAGCAACCATTTTAACCGGTTTTAAAACCCTGAAAGCCCGCCTGACCAAACGGGCAGGGGTGAAATGTCATCCCTTCAGGATTTAAAATATTCGAAATCAATATTTCTATAATCCT
>JBQCFO010000276.1:0-5721 GCA_051959055.1 Ginsengibacter sp.
TCTTTTCCATTTACTTTAAAAGCGTCATTCCTGAGGTAACACCATAAGATAGTGCACATTCCCAATTCATGAGCTCGTGCAAATGCTTCGCTTACTTCCTGCAACTGGCGTGTGCTTTCGTGGCTTCCCCAATAAACGGTAGCGCCTACACCAACAGCACCCATATCGAACGCAGTTTCAACAGAACCAAACATTGTTTGATCATACTTATTTGGATAGCTCAAAAGTTCATTGTGGTTGATCTTAACAATGAAAGGAATTTTGTGAGCGTATTTCCTGCTCAAAATTCCCAACACGCCAAAGGTAGAAGCAACGCCGTTGCAACCTCCTTCAATAGCTAGTTTTACAATATTTTCAGGATCAAAATAAATAGGGTTTGGAGCAAAAGATGCGCCGGCACTGTGTTCTATTCCCTGGTCAACCGGAAAGATGGAGCAATATCCTGTGCCGCCAAGACGTCCATGATCCATCAGTTGCTGCATCGCTCCAACTGCTCGGTTATTACGGTCGCTCTGTACAAAAATATCATCGATATATGAGGGAGAGGGGAGTGTAAGGGTCGATTTGTCAATTTTACATTTGTAATTCAGTAGCTCTTCAGCTTTATCACCTAAAATCTCAGTAATTTTTTTTGATGCCATTATTTAAGTTTTAATTTTTGCAAAAATAGGGAATTACCCGGTTAAGCGATTTTTGGTTTAAAGAAATTGTCTGAACATTAATTTGAATTCATTTTATCTAGAAATGACTGAAAATAATCAATTGATTTTAACAAGCGGCTTCCATACCAGCTAAACATTTCACCATTCACTAATTCAATTTTTATTTCGGGGAAAAGTGATTGAATATCCTCTTTGTGTTTTTGTTTGAAAGGATATGGTTCAGAAGAAAGCAAAATGAGCTCACATTTTTTCTCTTTTATTTCTTCCAGGGAAATCTGCGGGTAACGTTTTTTATCAGAAAAAATATTTTCCAAACTGCAAAATTGCATCAGGTCATTTATAAATGTATCGTCAGCAGCCACCATGTAAGGATCTTTCCAAATGAAATAAGCAGCAGGAATTTTTCTTTTTTTTAAAGAATTCGTTTTTAATTCTTCAAACTTTTCTTTTATTTTCAATCCCAATGCAGAAGCGGCTTCCATGCGGTTAGTTAATTTGCCGATTTCATAAATCATATTAGTGGCATCATTCAAATCATTTACATCAGTAATCCATACATCATATTTTTGTGCCAGTTCCTCTATCTGTTCTTTTACATTTTCTTCTTTATTCGCAATAATCAGATCAGGAGAAAGTTGGTCAATCATTTTTTGATTGATATTTTTTGTTCCGCCAACTCTTGTTTTATTTCTAAACCATTTTTCAGGGTGAATGCAAAATTTAGTGATTCCAATCACTTCTTTATTTAATCCTAAATCAAATAATAATTCTGTCTGAGAGGGAACAAGCGAGATAATCCTCGAATATCTTTTACCGGCAATCATATCATCTATCGACAGAATCATAGAATTGCAAGATAATTATTTTGAAAATTGCAAAGTGGATTGAGCCAGCACGGAACAGCAGTATATTAGAATAAAATCACCGGAGTTAATCTATTCTATCCAATATTTTAAAAAAATAAAAATAATTGTCAATTATACAATTAAATACTTTTATATTTACCAATGTATTCATTTAATAGAACTAAAATCACCTCAATAAAAAGCTGTTTAAGAAATTAATGGCATAATCATATTAATGACTATGATTTCTCCAAAAAAGATATACGCTGTTCTGATTTTATTTTATTTTCCTGTTCTGGTTTTTGCACAAAAACAACCGGTCGATTTTCATCAATGGGCTCCTGCTCCGCCAATGGGCTGGAATAGTTGGGATTGCTATGGACCAACGGTTACAGAAGCGGAGGTAAAAGCAAATGCAGATTATATGTCAAAGTTTTTAAAAAAATATGGATGGGAATATATAGTTGTGGATATTCGTTGGTATGTAGCAAATGACAAAGCGTATGGATATAACGAAAAGGATCCGCAATATTCTATTGATAAGTTTGGCAGATTCACTCCTGCGGTCAATCGGTTTCCCTCTGCTACTGATGGAAACGGGTTCAAGGCACTGGCAGATTATGTACATAGCAAAGGATTAATGTTCGGAATACATATCATGCGGGGAATTCCGGTTATTGCAGTGAAAAATAACTTACCTATAAAGGGATCAACGGCAACAGCAAAAGATATTTATAGTGAAAAAGAACAATGCAAATGGCTTCATGATATGTACACTATTGTTGCCGGAAAAAAAGGATCGCAGGAATATTATAACTCAATATTTCAGCTTTATGCATCGTGGGGCGTTGACTTTGTAAAAGCAGACGACCTCACTGAACCTTACCACAAAGCTGATGTAGAAATGATCAGAAATGCTATTAATGGCTGTGGAAGAAAAATTGTTTTAAGTACCTCTCCCGGTGAAACGCCAATTGAAGATGCAGCGCACATCCAGCAACACTCAAATATGTGGCGTACGGTTGGTGATTTTTGGGATAACTGGAATCAGTTGAGAGAACATTTTACTGTTTTTGAAAGATGGAACCAATGGCGCAGTTTCGGCGCTTATCCTGATGGAGATATGCTGCCTCTTGGTCACATAGGAATCCGTGCCGAAAGAGGAAATCCACGTATGACTGCCTTCACAAAAGATGAGCAGCATACTTTAATGACTCTGATGGCTATCTTTCGCTCACCGCTTATGTTTGGAGGCAATCTGCCGGATAATGATTCTTTTACTCTTGCGTTGCTTACCAACAAAAATGTATTGCACGTTCTGAATAACAGCAAGAATAACAGGCAACTTTTTTCTAAAAATAACCAGGTAGCATGGATAGCTGATGATACGAAAACAACCGATAAATATCTTGCAGTTTTTAACATTGCTGACGACGGAACAGAAGATGCCCTGATAAATATTTCATTGAAAGAAATTGGCGCAAGCGATGCCAAAATAACTGACCTCTGGACAGGAAAAGAGGTCGGCACTTTTTCAAATAATTTTTCACCAAAAATAAAACCTCACGGTTGTGGTTTTTACCGGCTTTCTATTCATTCAAACACGAGCATTCATCATTTAAATTAATAACTATATGAAATTTCCAAGTCTTATTGCTGCGGCATTTCTTACATCTTTCATGATTTCCTGCCAGAATTCTGAAAATAAAAAGCCAGAATCAGAAAAAGCAGGCATTTCAAAAATTGATTGGGGAAAGGTTGACGGGAAAGAAGTTTATCTTTTCACATTAGTGAATGATAAAGGAACTGAAGTGAAAATAAGTAATTATGGAGGCACCGTTACTTCCTTCATTACACCGGATAAAAATGGTAAAAAATCTGAAATTATTGTTGGCTTTGATAGCCTGAACCAATACCTGCAAAAGCCTCCATACTTCGGTGCTTTGATTGGCCGGTATGGCAATAGAATTGCAAATGCAAAATTTACACTTGATGGAAATACTTATCATCTTGCTGCAAATGATGGGAAAAATTCATTGCATGGTGGTTTAAAAGGATTTGATAAAGTGGTTTGGGATGCAAGTGTTGCCAACGACAGCGTACCTTCTCTTACCTTAAAATATCTGAGCAAAGATGGTGAGGAAGGTTTTCCGGGAAATCTTAATGTGACAGTGCAGTATACGTTAACCGATCAGAATGAATTGAAGATTGAATATAATGCTGAAACCGATAAACCAACTCCGGTTAATTTGACCAATCATACTTATTTCAATTTGTCGGGAGATGTAAACAATACTATCCTGGATGAAGCCTTAATGATTGATGCAGATCGTTATACACCCGTTGACAGCACCTTAATTCCTACCGGAAAAATAACTGCAGTGAAAGGAACGCCTTATGATTTTACTTCCCCAAAAAAAATTGGAAAGGATATTAATGAAGTAAAAGGTGGTTATGATTTTAACTGGGTACTTAACCGTAAAGATTCCGGACTTCAAAAAGCAGCGGTGCTTTCAGATCCAATCACTGGCCGGACTTTGGAGGTTTACACTACAGAACCCGGACTGCAATTTTACACTGGAAATTTTTTAGATGGAAAATTTATAAATCGTGATGGGAAACCCGTTAAGCTGCATACTGCATTGTGCCTGGAAACACAGCATTTTCCTGATTCGCCGAATGAGCCTGGTTTTCCTTCAACAATTTTAAGGCCCGGAGAGAAATATCATTCTGAAACAATCTATAAGATAATTGCAAATAAATAAAAAGATTAGCTTAAGAATTACCTTTAAGATTTTATCGGATTCAACAAACAAACAAATAATGTGGATTCCTGATTTGGTTCAATTATATAAACGCTTTATAAGTAAGTAAATCAGTTTCTTCAATAATTTTATCAATGGGAAAAAGAGCTTTTATTTTTGATTTGAATGGAACAATGATTGATGATATGCATTATCATGCAAAGGCATGGTACGATATTTTGAATAATGATTTAAAAGCAGGATTAAGCTGGGATGAAGTGAAAGCCCAGATGTATGGGAAAAACAGTGAACTGCTGCACAGGATTTTTGGAAAAAATCATTTTTCTGAGGAACAGATGAAAGAATTATCACTCGAAAAAGAAAGAAGATACCAGCAGGAATTTTTGCCCAAACTTTCATTGATACATGGACTACAAAGATTTTTAGAGAAATCAAAACAACAGAATATTCCTATGGCAATTGGTTCGGCGGCCATACCATTTAATATTGATTTTGTTTTGGATAATTTGAAAATCCGGGATTTTTTTAAAGCAATCGTGAGTGCAGATGATGTTACAGAAAGTAAACCTAATCCGGAAACATTTATTAAATGTGCTCAAATACTGAATGTAGAACCATCGGCGTGTATTGTATTTGAGGATGCGCCAAAGGGAGTAGAAGCTGCGTTGAACGCAGGTATGGAATCTGTGGTGCTTACAACGATGCATTCAGAAGAAGAGTTTTCTGCTTATAATAATATAATTTCTTTTATAAAAGATTATTCAACCGTGAATCCGGATGAGTTTGAAATTGCTGAAAAAAAAAGAATCAATAAAATGAAGGGTAAATATTAAATGTTATTGTGACACTTAAACAAATTAACTTTAAATTGCTATTCTAAATTTTGAGTGAATAATGCGTGAAAAATCTTATGTCATCGGACTTGATTATGGAACTGATTCGGTTCGTTCCGTACTTCTGGATACAGGAAATGGGACAGAAATTGCTTCCGCTTCTTTCAATTTTCCAAGATGGCGTGACGGATTATATTGCAACGCTGATCAAAATCAATTCAGGCAACATCCCCTGGATTATATGGAAGGGCTCGAAGCAACTATAAAACACTGCCTGCAAAAAGCGGGTTCTGCTGTTGCTTCAAAAGTAAAAGCGATATCAGTAGATACAACCGGTTCTACCCCTGTGGCCGTAAACAAAGCTGGAATTCCTCTTGCTTTATTGACCGGTTTTGAAAGTAATCCAAACGCCATGTTTGTGTTATGGAAAGATCATACCTCCATCAAAGAAGCTGCAGAGATAAATGCACACGCGGCAAAGTTTCCTGTAAACTATTTAAAATATGTTGGTGGTGTATATTCATCAGAATGGTTTTGGGCAAAATTGCTTCATATACTTCGAACAGATGATTCTGTCAGAGAGAACTGCTATTCCTGGGTAGAGCATTGCGATTGG
>JBQCFO010000277.1:0-3411 GCA_051959055.1 Ginsengibacter sp.
TCGCAGCACGTAACCGGTAATGCCGTCCAATACTCCTTCCGCCATTCCACCCGCGTCAGATACCAAAACTGGAAGCTCCATTGACTGTGCTTCCTGGATAACAAGTCCCTGATTTTCGGCTCTACCATTTATTGTAATTCCTGGAAATACAAACATGTCACTTTCATTCATCAGTGACTCTATTTCTTGCTGCGTTCCACCTTCCAATATACTCACCTCATCCTCCAAGCCGTGCGCTGGAAGTAATTGTTCCAGATTTGCTAACATTGGTCCTTTACCAACTATTTTTGCCAAAAACTTAATCTGGCTTCTTTCTTTTAATATCCGACAAATTTCAACAAATAAATGAGGTGCCTTGAATTGAACCAACCTACCCACAAATAATAATTTAACAACGTCATTATTGGTGTCCAAAGCATTTCTGACAAACTCTGATGTATTTAGCCCCATCGGCAAAATAGCTATTTTTGCTTCCTCACAGCCCAATTCAATCAAAAGCCTGCGACTATATTGTGTATTTACCGTAAACCGCTTGCAACAAAAGAACAAATAATCGTATTTATTATTTTGCCTGTAATCAGGATGGAGGTCATAACCATGGAAGGTTGTTATAAATTTCGAGTGTTTAAATAATCCAAGTTTTTTTAACTCGGCTACATACACACCATTCAACCCAAAGTGCGCGTGCAGCACATCATACTCCGGTTTGTCTAGAAAATGAATGAGTTCATATACAGAAAGAGAGCTGTCATTTCGAAAAGCCGCACGAAATATCTTTTTAATGTTTTCAGAAGAAATATTTTTAATCAGCTTTGTAATTAACATCCTGATTTTTCCAATTCTGCTTTGTGGAATGTCTGTGAGGTAAAATGTTTTTTGTAATAGTCTTGCATCGATAATTATTTGGTGTATCTTTTCGTTGACAGGCCTTTCTTTTGAAAAAATATCAACACTATGACCGGAATTTTGAAGCGCGATTATTTGGTTGACAATGAATGTTTCAGAGAGAGTTGGAAAGGCGGTGATGAAAAAGGCAATGTTCAAAGCGAGATGAGATCTTTTGGTTTAGGTACAAATCCTTTTACTTTATTGGAAAACAGTAAACATTCAAAACAACATCGGCAACCCCGTCATAAGCATTTAAATCAAAAGGCAAAAATTTTTCATGGAACACATACATTTTGTATCCATAAAAAGTAATTAGTTCATACAATTCTTCAATGCTGCAGTTGGCCCTCATCGCCGTCTGCCGGTTAAATTCAACAGCTAAAACAGGCTTGTCTTTTTCAATTAATTTTTTTGCGCCCTTTAACGCGGAAACTTCTGCTCCTTCTATATCAATTTTTATTAAAGACACTTTTTGAATTCTCTCCCTTTGATAATAATCATCCAAACAAATAGTCTTTACTTCAATACAACCAGGCTGGAACGAATTTGTCAAATATCCAACCCCATTGCAATCCTGTAAAAAAGAAACATTGTGTGTAACGTGATTTGAAGGTGGGACAAACCACATGCTTGAATTGGTATTGCTCACCGCGCACCCCTTTACATGTACCCAATTAAAATTGTTCAGGTTAATATTGGCCTTTAGCTTTTCAACAGTAGGTGGAAACGCCTCGAAAGAATCAACCCTGCCCTTTTCTCCAACTATCGAAGCCATTAATAAAGTAAACCAGCCACGTTCTGTTCCAATATCCCAAACTGTATCTCCTGGCATCACTAAATGTTTAAAAACGGAAGTCATTGAAGGGTCGTAGTTTCCAAAAAAATAAATGCCGTAAGTGGCATAATCCTTTGGTGACACATTCATCCAAAAACCATGCTTTACCGGGATCTTTATTTCCTCATCAACGCATATTTTTCTCCAATTATTTCTAATTTTCTCCCTCAATTTATTTGAGGGATAACGCATCGTGTATCTTCTTAGAGATTTTGTAAAAAGCAAGCGCGGTTTTTTAATTAAAGAAAAATCCATCAATTATTGTTTCTAATTAAAGTTGATTTTGCAATCTTGGTGCCTATTGCTGAGAATACATCCCGTTAAAAAATGCGGTGTTCCTTGAACGAATAACCTTCCCGGTATTCCAAAAGTCATTAGCTAGTACCGTTATAGTCGCTGCATCTTCAATTACATCACAGAAGTCTGAAACAGCAGTTGTTTCATAGGTAGCCAATAACCAGATGCTATAAACTCCTGGACGAAGCCCAAGTGCCGGGATGGATAATTTAAAGTCGTTACTGATATCATTTAGTTTAAACCCCATTTCATCAGTAGTAAAAAAGGCAATTAACTCATTAAATTGGTCCTTAAATCCTATCGAGATAATAATCTTTTCAATGTCAATTTTTTTATTACTAAAGCGAATTGAAATTGAGAGTGGATCATTACAAAAGAAAGAAGAGGTTTCTTCCATCTGATCGTTCGTAATCTGAATATTTTCAAATCTGAATAAACCATTTCCTTCACGGTCTATTCGACTGTAAAGACTATCATTTGTTCCTTTTTGAATCTGGAATAAATATTTGTTAACTCCTTCTTCTACACTTCCCCGAAAATTAACTTTTCCGCTCTTTAGAATAAGTAATTCGTTACACAATGACCTGATTGCACCCATATTATGACTCACAAACAACACCGTCCTCCCTTCCCTCCCACTTACATCTTTCATCTTCCCCAGCGCCTTTTTTTGAAACTCTGCATCACCAACCGCCAGCACTTCATCCACAATTAAAATTTCCGGTTCCAAATGTGCAGCAACTGCAAACGCAAGCCGCACGTACATTCCGGACGAATAACGTTTTACGGATGTATCAATATATCTTTCTACCCCGGCAAAATCCACTATTTCATCAAACTTCCTTTTGATCTCGTTTTTAGTCATGCCGAGGATGGCGCCATTTAAAAAAATGTTTTCCCGGCCGCTAAGTTCGGGATGAAACCCGGTGCCCACTTCGAGTAGCGATGCTACCCGGCCTCTTATCTTTATTTCGCCTTTTGTCGGTGATGTGGTACGACTGAGAATTTTCAACAGGGTGCTCTTTCCTGCCCCATTTCTACCAATAATTCCCAGCACTTCTCCATGCGTCACTTCAAAATTGATATCCCGCAGCGCCCACACATATTCGCTGCTGCCTTTTTTACTGCGGTCGTTTTCTTCACCAATTTTTAAATACGGATCTTCTTTACCACGAAGACGATACCACGCACGGTTGATGTCATGGGCAATAGAACCCGTGCCTACCTGCCCGAGGCGGTATTGCTTGGAGAGATTTTCAACTTTTATAACTGTTTGCACGTGCTAACTTTCTTCAGGATTTTATATGACGCTCAATTAATTCCAATCTGCTTTCCAGTTGAGCTTTCTTTGAATATAGATTCCTTGTTCTTTCCATCCCTTGTGATGCAAT
>JBQCFO010000278.1:0-21621 GCA_051959055.1 Ginsengibacter sp.
TTAATGTGAAAATGTGAAAATGTTGAAATGTGTAAATGCTATTATAAAATAATTACTCTGAAAGCCTGATATCAATCACCTTTAACTGGATAGTGGTTTCATTATTCCATTCATTTTCATCCAATGTATAGACGATATCAATAGGTTTGCCCATTTGTAATAATGAAAATTTTTCAGCCATATTAAAGCCTATCCCGGTCATGGTAACATTTTCATTTTTTACTACAAAACGTACATGTTGTTCTTTCACAATTTTAGACCAGGCAGTGTTGGATACATTTTTTGTTATAAAAACCGGTCGCATGTTCTCAGGCCCGTAAGGTTCCATTTGTTCTACAATTTTGTAGAAGATTTTATTGATATGCCTGAAAGTAATTTCTGCATTTATAATTAATTCCGGCACTAATAAATAAGGATCAATACTTAATGAAACGACTTCTTCAAACTTTTTACTAAATGCCTCCACATTTTCAGGATGCATCGACATTCCTGCTGCAGCAAAATGGCCACCATAGCCGATCAGATGTTCGCGACAGGCATGAACTGCTTCATATAAGTTGAAACCAGGAACACTACGTGCACTTCCGCCAACGATTTTTTCTCCAAGGGTAAGAACAACCGTTGGCCGATAATAAGTTTCTATCAACCTGCTGGCAACGATTCCCACAACACCTTTATGCCAATGTGATTGAAACACAACCGTTGTTTTCCTCGACACCATTTCCGGATTGTTTGCAATCATTGATAAGGCTTCTTCCGTAATACTTGAATCTGCATCCTTTCTATCGGTATTATCGCTGTGAAGCATTTCTGCAAACTGCATTGCTTTTTCGCAATCATCTTCAATAAACATGCGCACTGCTTTTGTTGCATCATCCATTCTTCCGGCTGCATTTACACGTGGAGCGATAATAAAAACCACATTATTAATTGAAAAATGTTTGTCTATCTTACTCAACTTAATAAGGGCTCTTATACCGGCGCACGGTGAGGAATTTAATCTTTGTAAGCCATAAAAAGCAAGAATGCGGTTTTCTCCTGTTATTGGTACAATATCAGCGCCAATCGCAGTTACCACCAAATCAAGGTAGCACAAATATTCATTTTCGTGTAGCCCTAACCGTTGCGAAAGAGCCATCACTAATTTGAAACCAACACCACATCCGCAGAGTTCTTTAAAAGGATAATTGCAATCTTTTTGTTTGGGATTTAAAATGGCGGTGGCGGGTGGCAATTCATCATCAGGAAGATGGTGGTCGCATACAATAAAATCCAAACCTAAAGTGCGTGCATATCCAATCAGTTCGACCGACTTTATGCCACAATCCAGCGAAATGATTAAGTCAAAATCATTTTCTTTTGCAAAATCAATTCCGCGTTTGCTCACTCCATAACCCTCACGATAGCGGTGTGGAATATAAAAGTCAATATTTTCTTCTTTGTAAATTTTTTTGAGAAAACGATACATGGTGGCAACTGAGGTAGTTCCGTCCACATCATAATCGCCAAACACCAGAATTTTTTGACTATTATTTATGGCAAATAAAATTCTTTGAACCGCTTTTTCCATATCCTTCATTAAGAAAGGATCGTGGAGTTGTGAAAGCTGTGGCCTGAAATAATTTTTTGCTTTTTCAAAAGTATCAATTCCTCTTTGAACAAGAATATCGCAAAGCGGTAAACTTATGGACAAAGACTTATGTAAAGACTGCGCTTTTGCTTTATCAGTTTCTAATATTTTCCATCGTTTTTCCATAAAAATCAATTCGCTGATATGTTAATAAGCTGATGCGAATGAAGCTTTGTCATGATAAACTTTAAAAAGGAAATTTACAGCAAAGGAACAAATAAGCTGATTTTAGATTTCCACATTCTGCAAAAAACCTGCTTTTAGAATCCGATTTGTATATAAAAATTTGCAACGGATTAAAATGGTCACAGCAAATGAACACATAACATGTTTGCAACGGATTAAAATCCATTTTACAAAATGCATCGTTCCTACGGAACCGGATGTTTCAATGTTTTCAAATTAGCAAATTAGCACATTAGCCTTATTAATATTCCCTGTCCGTAGTATATCTGACCAATTCTTCCAATCCTTTTCTGATATCGCTATCAGGAAATTCATGCAAAATCGCTAAAGCCCCGTCACGGTATTCAATCATTTTTTTATTCGCATAATCTATTCCACCAGCTTCAACCACTTTCTGCAAAACATATTTTATTTTCTCAGGATTTTTATTTTCATTTTTGACAATGTAAATAATTTTCCTTTTTTCTCCTGCACTTATATTATTCAGTGTATATATAAGAGGCAGGGTTAATTTTTTTTCTTTCAAATCATTTCCGGTTGGTTTTCCCACGTCGGCAGTTCCATAATCAAATAAGTCGTCTTTTATCTGAAAAGCAATTCCAGTTTTTTCACCAAAAAGTTTCATTCTTGCCGTTAATTCTTCATTATTACTCGTACTCCAGGCACCGACTGCACAAGCAGATGAAAGTAGCGAAGCTGTTTTACTTCGAATTATTTCAAAATATATATCTTCTTTTAAATTTAATTTTCTTGCTTTTTCAATTTGCAATAACTCTCCTTCACTCATTTGTTTTACTGCATCTGATAAAATATCAAGATGTTTAAAATCGCCCGCTCCTGTAGAAAGCAGCAATCCTTTGGAGAGCAAGTAATCTCCTACCAAAACCGCAATTTTATTTTTCCATAAGGCATTGATGGAAAGAAATCCTCTTCTTTCGAGCGATTCATCTACCACATCGTCGTGAACCAGTGTGGCTGTATGCAGCAATTCAACCAATGCCGCAGCTCTGTAAGTAGATTCATTCACAGTTCCGTGAAGTTTCGCGCTCAAAAAAACAAACATCGGGCGAAGCTGTTTGCCTTTTCTTTTGTTAATATATTTCATTATCCGGTCGAGCAAAGGCGTTTGACTCCTTACCGATTCAGCAAATTTTTGCTCGAAAGTGGCCAATTCCGCGGCAATAAGATTTTTTGAAAATTGCATTTTTTTCTGGAAAAAGGCAATATAATACAGAAACGGAAAAATAAATGAATATTCCTGAAAATCTACAAGATTGCGTGTTTAGGAACAAATTATTTATATTCATTTTGATTGGAAAAATGAAGAAAGTTTGCAAAAATTAACAAAGCGCATTTCTAAAAAATATAAAATGTATAAACCTCTCATACCTTAACTGTTCAATAAAATAAAATTTGATTAATGACTTTCCTTTGATACTTTTGCCGCTAATAAAACGTTATTTAAGAAAACATTAATTAAAAAGTTATGAGAAGCAAAAAATTTACATCATTACTAATAGGCATTTTCTCGCTTTTGTCCATTGGTGCTTTTGCGCAAGATTCAGGTGTTTATAATATTTATGACTCAAGTGTTGTTCCTGCAAAAGGAAGAGCACAGCAAAACGAGTTTATGAATAATACTTATGACTTTCCTGCAAAACCGCGCAACGAAATGGAACTCGGTATATCTGGTGGTTTGTTTTCAATCAGTGGCGATGTCTCTTCAAAATTACCCACTTTTGGAGG
The DNA here is from genome assembly GCA_051959055.1 of Ginsengibacter sp. Classification (GTDB taxonomy): domain Bacteria; phylum Bacteroidota; class Bacteroidia; order Chitinophagales; family Chitinophagaceae; genus Ginsengibacter. Next base: position 3,563 of record JBQCFO010000278.1, read on the forward strand.
CGCGATTCATCTCCGTAAAGCTCTTGGATACCTTTTCTCTTTGAGATTGCAATATCTTTATGGGGTGGCAAAAGGACTAAACTGGAAACCTTCCTTTGGTTATTCCAATAACCCTGTCTGGACAAATGCCGGTTATTCTGCTTTGAATCATGACCTGGTATATTACAATTATAAAACAACGGTTAACGATTTGTCCTTGCAGGGCATTTTTACTCTGAATAACATTCGTTTTCATAAACAAAAGAACGGAATGGTTCTTTATGGCGGTTTAGGTATTGGCGCTACTGTTTACAATGCACAGGTTCAGGTACCACAAGGCCCCGGAGGTTTCAGTTCCATCCAGCAAACTACAGATCAATACCAAAACAGGAAAAAGACCCGTGATGCTTTAAAATCATTATTAAAAGATGTTCCTTATACTCCAGCTCAAAATGAATTGAATACAAAACCAAAATTAGGTAACCATCCATTAAGGCCAACAGGAACTGCAATTGCCGGAATCGCTTTCAAATTAGGAAAACGTGTAAATCTGGCAATTGAAGACAGGTTTACTTTTACAAAAGACGATTTATTGGATGGCCAGGAATGGCAGGAGCATCCATTTGGAGATCCAGCATTAACACGTGATTTTGATAGTTATAATTACTTCTCAGTTGGATTAAATTTCAATCTCGGCTCAAAAGCTGTTGAACCACTTTGGTGGCTGAATCCGCTTGATTATGCTTACAGCGAAATCAACAATCCTAAACACATGAAATTGCCTACCCCGGTACTGCCGGATGCTGACGGTGATGGTGTAACAGATCAATTCGACAAAGAACCAAACACTCCGGCAGGATGCCCTGTTGATTCTCATGGTGTTTCAAGAGATACAGACGGTGACGGTGTGCCAGATTGCAAAGACAAAGAGTTGATTACTCCAACCTATTGCCAGCCGGTAGATGCTGATGGTGTGGGTAAATGCCCGGATCCTGAATGCTGTAAGAATATGGTAGCGCAGAATACAAATACCTGCAACATTACAGATCTTCCAAGCATTTCATTCAGAAACAAAAGCAACAACCTTAGCAGTGATGCTAAAGCAATGTTGGCAACTGTAGCTTCCAAATTGAAAAACAGTCCTTCATGCTCAATCACAATTACAGGCTATCCTGCAGCTTCAAAAGCATCACAGGCTCTTTGCAACAAAAGAACAGATGTTATCAAATCTTACCTTACTGAAAAAGAAGGAATAAGCGCTGATCGTATTACTGTTAACTGTGAAGTTGGCGGAGGCGATGTAAATACGGTTGATATCAAATCAAAATAACAGCAGACTTTTTGCTCAATAAAAAAACCCTTTCCATTCATTGGAAAGGGTTTTTTTATCCAATTATCAAAATATTAACTAAGTCAATTTTGTTCAAACTTATTTTAAATTCATTTTTGTTTAAATTCACTTAATTTTGCGGCTCTTTATGAAGTTAGCTTTCGTTTTATTGATCATCCCATTTGTAATGCTTGCAGGTTGCAGCAATCAGTTTACCAAAGTTCTTAAAAGTACCGACTATGAGTACAAATTGAAGAAGGCGGATGAATACTATGTAAACAAAAAATACCGCTTTGCGGAGCAATTGTACCAGGAACTATTTCCGGTTTTCAAAGGATCTGATAAGTTTGAAGAATTATATTATAAATACGCATATTGCTCCTATTATCAAAAAAATTACCTGGATGCAGAAAATCTTTTTAAAGGATTTTTAGGAGTATTTCCGAACAGCAGCAGAGCCGAAGAGATTGCCTATATGCATGCACTTACTTTTTATAAACAATCGCCCAACGTACAATTGGACCAAACCAATACCACCAAGGCAATTGGAATGATGCAGGGATTTATAAATAGTTACCCAAATTCGCCGCGTGTAGCCGATGCGAATGCGATAATTGCGAAATGCAGGGCAAAACTCGAAGAGAAAGACTACCTGGCTGCCAAATTATATTACAATCTGCAAATGTATCAGGCAGCAGGAATTGCATTTGGCAATCTGTTGAATTCATATCCTGAATCTGAGAAAGGAGAAGATTATATGCTGATGGCCGTTAAATCTTATTATGAATTTGCCAAATTGAGCATTCCGGATAAGCAGGAAGAAAGATATACAAAAGTAAGTGAAGAATATTTTGATTTCAAAGACCGTTATCCGGAGAGTAAACTACTCGCAGAAGCGGAAGATTATAAAAACTTAAGTCAAAACAATATTAAAAAAATACAAAATGAGCAAAATAAGACGCCAGCAGAACGCTAATACAAGCAATGTTGTTGAAACTCAAAACCTGATTGATGTAAAAAACAAAACTGGAAATTTATATGAATCAATCAACGTAATTGCAAAAAGGGCAAACCAAATCAATATTTCTATCAAAGAAGAATTGCATAATAAGCTGGAGGAATTTGCCAGTCATACAGACAGCCTGGAAGAAATTCATGAAAATAAAGAGCAAATTGAAATTTCACGCGCTTATGAAAGAATTCCCAATCCTGCCCTCCTTGCTACAGCCGAGTTTATGGATGATAAAATATATTATCGCAAAAATGAAGACAATTTGTTCGATTAAAATATTCAATTCGTTTTCCATAAGAAATGATAAATTTAATGGCGGTTTTATTCCGCCATTTTTATTTTAAAGTATCTTGCTGATAAATCATTTTATGCCGCTCCAGGGAAAAAAAATTTTACTATGCCTCACCGGAAGTATTGCCGTTTACAAATCGGCCATATTTGTTCGTTTACTGATAAAAGCCGGCGCAGAAGTAAAAGTAATTATGACCAAAGGAGCACAGGATTTTGTAGCGCCGCTTACTTTTTCCACGCTTTCAAAAAATAAAACACTTACAGATTTATTTAATGAAGAAGGCTGGGAAAATCATGTAATGCTCGGCCGTTGGGCCGATGTGATGCTCATTGCACCTGCTTCCTGCAATACCATTTCAAAGATGGCAAACGGAATCTGTGATAATCTTTTGTTGGCTGTTTACTTGTCTTCTACATGTCCCGTTTTAATTGCCCCGGCAATGGATGAGGATATGTGGCATCATCCCGTTACTAAAAAAAATATTGAAATATTAAAGCAAAATGGAAATGAATTTTTTCAGGTAAATAAAGGTGAACTGGCAAGTGGATTACATGGCGAAGGAAGGATGGCGGAGCCGGAAGAAATGATAATGTACCTGGAAGATTTTTTTTCAAAAAAAACCGTTTTAAAAGGGAAAAAAGCGCTCGTAACTGCAGGACCTACTCATGAAGCATTGGATCCGGTTCGTTTTATTGGAAATAATTCCAGCGGGAAAATGGGTGTTGCTATTGCAGAAGAATTACTAAAAATGGGTGCAGAAGTTCACCTGGTTTTAGGGCCTTCACCCATTATGCCCGATAAAAAAATAAAAACTAAAAGAGTCACTTCCGCAGAAGAAATGTATGAAGCCGTGATGCAGGAATTTAAATCCTCTGATATCATCGTAATGGCTGCCGCGGTTGCAGATTATTCTCCAAAAAATACAAGCAGGCAAAAAATAAAAAAAGAAACCGGCGAATTTTCGCTTGAATTAATCAAAACAAAAGACATCCTTTTTGAAGCAGGAAAAATAAAATCAGGTACGCAAACACTGGTTGGATTTGCATTAGAAACGGAAAATGAAAAGGAGAACGCCATTCAAAAATTATCGAAAAAAAATGCTGATTTAATTGTGCTGAATTCTTTGAATGATGAAGGAGCAGGCTTTGGAAGTGATACTAACAAAATCACTATTTTTGATAAGAACAAAAAAGAATATAATTTTCCAGCTAAAACAAAACACGAAGTAGCTACAGACATCATAAACACCATTATCCAATATAGAAATGAATAAAGTCTTCCTGTTTTTTTTGTTGATATTTTTTACCTCAGTTACGAATGCGCAGGAACTTCGGGCAAGAGTTAGCGTTTTGAGCAACCGTGTTGCCAATAATGTAGATAAAAAAGCATTCCAGACATTAGAAACTGCACTCAATAATTTTGTAAATAACAGCAAATGGACAACTGATACCTATGGCACGAATGAAAAAATCGATTGCAGTTTTTTATTAAACCTCGAATCTACCGGCGATCCTAATGTGTATAAAGCATCGCTTACGATTCAATCAGGAAGGCCCGTTTTTAATTCCTCTTATGTATCGCCTGTAATTAATTATCAGGATAATGACGTGATCTTTAAATATGTTGAATTTCAGCAACTTGAATTTAACGATACCCGTGTTTCAGGCACTGATCCGCTTGTATCCAATTTGACCGCTGTTTTTGCTTATTGGATTGATATGATCCTCGGTTTTGATTATGATTCATTTTCTATGAGAGGCGGCAATTTATATTTTCAAAAAGCACAGAATATTGTGAACAATGCTCCCGAAGGCCGCAACATTTCGGGCTGGAAGGCATTTGATGGAACGCGTAACAGGTATTGGCTTGCCGAGAATTTACTAAACAGTAAGTACACTTTGTTTCATGAGGCGATCTATGATTATTACCGCCAGGGAATGGACAAATTGTACGACCAGGATGCCACCGGAAGAAGCCAGATTTTAAACGTACTCAATCTGTTGAACACCTTTAATACGGATAACGTAAATACGATGATCCTGCCGTTTTTTTTCCAGGCAAAAACACAGGAACTGATCCAGGTATTTTCAAAAGCAAGTCCACAGGATAAAGCAAAAGCGCTCGACTTTTTAAAGCGGCTGGATCCTACATCTTCTAACAGATATGACGCAGCATTGAAATGATGAAAAGCATTTTTTATTTTACCCTTTTAATTATTCTTTTTTCTTGCGGTAAAAACAATAAACCTCCCTCCTCTCTCATCCAGCCAAAAGAAATGAAAAGTATTTTATGGGATGTGATGAGAGCCGAGACCCTGGCTTCAGAAATCGCCCGGAAAGATTCTTCTGTAGATGTGGCGATTGAGACGAAAACATTATCCCAAAAAGTGTTCAACATTCATAAAACAGATTCCGCTACGTTTAATAAAAGTTATAACTGGTATGTGAAACATCCAGACGTATTAAAGATTATCTTTGATAGTCTTTATACTCAAAAAGAAAGAGAAAACAATTTGCATTTAAGAAAGAAAAATGTAGCGGAGCCGTTATTAGTAAAATAATTCCTCATGAATAAAGTTTTTAAAAATGCCGATGAAGCGGTTCATGATATTTCCAATGGAAGTATCGTGATGCTTGGTGGTTTTGGATTATGCGGCATTCCTGAAAATTGCATCGCCGCTTTGGTGAAAAAAGAAGTGAAAGACCTTACTTGTATTTCGAATAATGCGGGGGTTGATGATTTTGGAATCGGAATGCTATTAAAGAAGAAACAATTAAAAAAAATGATTGCTTCTTATGTGGGCGAAAATGCAGAATTTGAACGGCAATTACTGACCGGCGAACTGGAAGTTGAATTAATTCCGCAGGGAACACTCGCTACCAGATGTATGGCTTCAGGATATGGGATGCCAGCAATTTTTACACCTGCCGGTGTAGGAACAGAAGTAGCTGAAGGAAAAGAATCAAGGGTGTTTAAGGGAAAAGAATATCTGATGGAATATGCATTTGATTCCGATTTTGCTTTGGTAAAAGCGTGGAAAGGCGATACCGCAGGCAACTTAATTTATAAAGAGACCGCCCGAAATTTTAATCCATTGATGGCAATGGCCGGAAAAATAACCATTGCAGAAGTAGAAGAACTGGTGGATGCCGGCGAACTAGATCCAAACGAAATTCATACACCAGGAATTTATGTTCATCGCATCTTTAAAGGAAGTGTTTATGAAAAAAGAATAGAACAAAGAACCGTAAGAAATTAGCAAATTGGAAAATTAGCAAATGTGAAGATGCCTATAATTTTCACATTTTTACATTTTCACATTTTCACATTAACGATGTTAGACAAAAATCAAATAGCACGACGCATTGCAAAGGAATTAAAAGATGGCTATTATGTAAATCTCGGGATTGGCATTCCCACATTGGTAGCCAATTACATTCCTGAAGGTATTCATGTTACCCTTCAATCTGAAAATGGTTTGCTGGGAATGGGACCGTTTCCATTGGCCGGAGAAGAAGATCCGGATCTCATTAATGCCGGCAAACAAACCATCACTACCCTACCCGGCTCTGCATTTTTCGACAGTGCAATGAGCTTTGGAATGATACGCGCTGGCAAAGTGGACCTTACTGTGCTCGGCGCCATGGAAGTAAGTGAAAATGGAGATATCGCCAGTTGGAAAATTCCCGGCAAAATGGTAAAAGGCATGGGCGGCGCAATGGATCTGGTTGCCAGCGCAAAAAACATTATTGTAGCGATGATGCACACCAATCCAAAGGGTGAATCCAAATTATTAAAGAGATGCAACCTTCCCCTAACCGGAATTAAATGTGTAAAAAAAATTGTAAGTAACCTTGCCGTTATTGAAGTTACCGAACGAGGTTTTCGTTTACTGGAAAGAGCGCCTGGCGTAACAGTCGAAGAAATTCAAAATAAAACAGAAGCGAATCTAATTGTTGAAGGAGATATTCCGGAGATGGCTTTTTAAGAAGTAAAACAGAAATCCGGTTTATTTCTTTGTTTACTGAAGTAAATTAAGCAGATTTCATCGCCGCTAATATCTTTCCCTGTGCTCTTTTCAATTCTTCCTGGGAAGGCGACAATTTTTTCCTGGTAAAATTGATATCGTCCATCGTGTTTAGAGGAATCAAATGCAGATGTGCATGTGGAACCTCTAGCCCTACCACGCTTAATCCACAACGCTGACACGGAAATGATTTTTCAATCGCGGTTGCAATTGGTTTTGCAAATAATAAAACCTCTGAAAGATAATTATCAGGCATATCCAAAAATTTATCAACTTCTATTTTTGGAATTACCAGTGTATGTCCTTCGACCAAAGGATTAATGTCCAGAAAAGCATAAAACTTTTCATTCTCTGCAATCTTAAAAGAAGGAATTTCACCTTTAATTATTTTACTGAATATGGTCATTTTCTTCCACTTGAAAATTAATTATTGATTATTGAACATTGAACCTTCAACATTGAACATTGAAGCCTTCAACCTTCACGCCGTTATTTTCTCCACTTTAAATTTAATCATTCCGGCAGGCACTTTTATTTCTGCAATATCACCTACTGCTTTACCCAGCAATCCATTTCCAATAGGCGAGGAAGCAGATATTTTTTGCTCTTTCAGGTTCGCTTCTTTTGCAGAAACAATCTGGTAAGTAACCTGTTTTTTAGTTGCCAGGTTGGTAAGAGTAACTTTTGTAAGAATAGAAACTTTACTGGTATCTATGGTGCTCTCATCCACAATTCTTGCAGTAGCGATTACGGCTTCTAATTGTTTTATTTTTGCCTCGAGTAATCCCTGCGCTTCTTTTGCAGCATCGTATTCTGCATTTTCTTTCAGGTCACCCTTTTCACGCGCTTCGGCTATCGCTCTTGATGCTGCCGGCCTTTCCACACCTTTCATATGCTGCAGCTCTGCCTGCATTTGCTCGAATGTATCTTTTGTTACATAATTTACCTGGCTCATAACCTCTTTTTTATATTGTTATACGATATTACAGAATAATGAAAAAAAATACAACGCCTCATTCCAGACGTTGTATGAATACAATTTGTATGAATACAAATATAAGAAGATTGAAAATTATTTCAAGCCTAATTTTTCTAAAAGAATTTTTGCCATTTTATATAAAGCCTCGTGCGAATATCCTGCTATATGCGGCGTCAGAATTACATTTGGCTGTGCAACCAACCAGTTCAGTTGTTGGTTTTCCTCTTTGTTATACGTTTCCAATCTTTCATTTTCCATTACATCCAAACCGGCACCGGCAATCTTTTTATTTTTCAACGCTGCAATCAAAGCAGCAGTATCTGTTACTTTGCCACGACAGGTAGAAATAAAAAATGGCATTCGGTCGAGAGAATTAAAAAAATGCTCATCTGCCATGTGTTTGGTTTCTTCTGTTAATGGCACATGCAATGTGATTACATCAGAATACCGGCAAACCTGTTCGAAATTGGCTTCTTTGATATATCCCCCGCCGAAATCGTACTTGTATTTATCATAAGCTAAAACCGTTACACTAAAAGAAGATAATAACCTTGCAACGGCCGAACCGGTATTTCCATAACCTATAATTCCAACTGTTTTCCCTTCCAGTTCTATTCCACGGTTAGCATCCCGAATCCATTTTCTATCTTTAATTTCTTCAAAACTGGAAGAGATTTTATTCGTCAGGTTTAATATCAATCCAAGCGTATGTTCAGCTACCGCATTACGGTTTCCCTCGGGGCTGCTTACACACCTGATGCCTTTTGATTCGGCATATTTTACGTCTATCAGTTCCATTCCGCTGCCGAGCCTTCCAATCCATTTTAAGCGGGTTGCTTTATCAATCAGGGGCTTGTCAATCGGAATTCTCGTCGTTACAATCAATCCTTCTGCCTGGCTGATTATGCCACTCAATTCTTCATAATTTATTTTTTCGGCAAAAAGAACTGAATAGCCTTTATGCTGCAACGTATCCGTTAAATAATTGTGTGCTTTTGATGTTATAATTACCTGCTTGTTCAATTTTATTTGTTTTTATTCTTCTTTCACAGTTTTCTTAATCTTTATTTGCACTCGCTTTCAATTTCCATTGCAAAATGCAAATACTGGTTATTTGTTTGTTTGTTGGAGGAAGATAATTTTTGTTTATTTGAGATATTCACATTCTCCTGGTTCTTTCTCATTTTGTGTGAAAAATAAGGTAATAAATTAAAGTTGCTGAATTCTGTTACTAAGGTAAAAATGTCGGCTGCAAGCATTCCTCAAAAACTGTTTAATTAAACCCTTTTTAACCTTCATAATGTCCTGGTCTGATAAATGAAACAAACCTTACTATCTTAAGTTCTTTTTGTTTCGACTATTTTGTCGAAGCAGCACTTCTTCCACCTGAACATTGAATATTGAATATTTCTTTCTTTAACCTTCAACTTTCAACTTTCAACTTCTCTTAAAAAACCGCAATCATACTTATTTCCACATTTACATCTTTGGGCAAAGTTTTCACGGCAACGGTTTCCCGGGCTGGGAAATCTTTATCAAAATATTTTCCGTATTCAGTATTCACATCCTCAAAAAAACTCATTTCTTTTAAAAAAATAGATGTTTTTACTACATGGCTGAAATCAATTCCGGCTTCTTCCAATAGCGCTTTTAAATTTTCCATTACTTGTGCAGTTTCTTCAGTAATGTTTCCGTTTTTAAGGTCAGATGTGCCTGGAATGAGGGCTACCTGCCCTGATAAAAATAAAAATCCTCCCGCCTTTACTGCCTGGCTGTATGGCCCGATTGGCGCCGGCGCTTTTGTTGTGTTGATGATTGTCTTATCCAAGTTAGAGTTTTTTTTAAAGGCATTAAAGTTGCAAAACTTTCCATCAACTAACAAACCTATTTTTGCAAAAAATAAAACATGAACATTTTTGTATATGGAAATGAGGAACAACAAAAGGAAATAGAATCAATCAATACAGCTAATAATTTTGTCTTCACATTCAAAACCAAACTTCCAGAAAATGACGATTACAAAAACCACGATGCTTTTCTTTTACTTTCTGATTTTTCTGATGAAATAGATTTTACCCTTTTTGAGAATAAACCGGTAGTGGTCAATTCGGTAACAGAAACGCTCGCTGACTTGAATTATCCATTAAATGTTAGCAGAATTAATGCGTGGCCAGGTTTTTTAGAAAGAGAAATATGGGAAATTGCATCTTATGAGGCGGAAAGAATCGAAATTATTTTTAAAGGTTTTAACCGCAAAATATTTTTTGTAAAAGATGAACCCGGATTTGTTGCTGCCCGTGTAATCAGTATGATTATCAATGAAGCCTTTTTTGCTTTCGGTGAAAACGTAAGTACGAAAGAAGAAATAGATTTGGCAATGAAGCTCGGAACGAATTATTCGCAAGGCCCCTTTGAATGGGCGCAAACAATTGGTATCGAAAAGATTTATTTTTTATTAAAAAAGTTGTCAGAAAAAGACGAAAGATATCTTGCTGCACCGGCCTTGAAAAAATTATTTTTAGAAGAAACAGCAACCGATTTTATCAAATGAATTACATTTTAAATATACACACCACTTCAGAAAAAGCAATTGTAAATCTATCTGAAAGGCAGATGGTTTTAGAAACACTGGTGAATCCTAGCTCCAAAGAACACGCCAGTTTTTTACATAGTGCCATTCATCAAATTTTACAGCAAAATGACATCGTAGCAACCCAATTAAGTGCCATTGGTGTCACTGGCGGCCCTGGTTCTTACACTGGAATCAGGGTAGGTTTGGCCACAGCAAAAGGCCTTTGTTTTGCATTAAAAATACCCCTCATAATTTTCAACACTTTGGAATTAATGGCCTTTTCAGCATTTGAAAATATAGGTGATAAAAATGCCTGGTATTGCCCCCTCATCGATGCACGCAGAATGGAAGTTTTTACTGCAGTTTATGATGCACAGTTAAATGCTATAATTCCGCCATCAGCAAGGGTTTTAGAGGAAAATTCTTTTAGCAACCTTGACCTCGGACATCCGATTTATTTCTTTGGAAATGGAGCAGAAAAATTAAAAAATTCGATGCAAAATAAACCTTCAAATTATTCTTTTTCAGACGAGGTCATTTCATCAGAAGCACTTGGACAATTTTCCTGGAATAAATTTAAAAATAATGAGTTCGAGAATTTGATAACTGCTGAACCGATATACATCAAGGAATTTTATACTCCGGCAAAAAAATAACTTTTATTTTAATGTTTCGTTACAAAATATATGTATTTACAATACGTACCTTTGTCATTCGGAAAAACTTAATTCGTTAGAAAACCATTTATCTTACTAATTTAAAATTAATTAGAATGACAGTAACAGCCCAAAGTCACGAAACAAACCATTTGGAGCACACCAATGAAAGTGAAGCTCTTAAAAACATGGACTATCTGAAAATTAAAAAAGCAGCGCTTGTTTTGCGTGCAATTAATCATAAACTCAGACAACTGATTCTTAAAACAATTGACGAGCATAAAAGAATCACCGTTACTGAACTTTATGTAAAACTTCGCCTGGAACAATCTGTTGCATCCCAGCATCTTGCTATTTTGCGCAAAGCGGATATCGTAAATACTGTGCGCGAAGGGAAATTCATTTTTTATACAATTAATGAAAAACGTATTGCGGAAATCAACAAATTTGTAAAAGAACTTGTTGGATAATCTGCTGAATTTTTAGATGGGAATCATTTGTTTCCAAATAATTGAGCCATATTTATGAAATTTGCATAAATATGGCTTTTTTTTAAAAACCTGAACAATATGTATATTCAACAACTTTATACCGGCTGCCTGAGTGAAGCTGCCTATTTTATAGAAAACAATGGCGAAGCTGCCATCATAGATCCGATAAGGGATACAGGAGAATATTTACAACTCGCAAATGAACATAACGCTACTATAAAGTATATTTTTGAAACACATTTTCATGCTGATTTTGTAAGCGGCCATATTGATCTAAGTAAAGAAACCGGTGCTCCTATTGTATACGGGCCTAACACAAAAGCGAATTTTCCTTTTCATCTTGCCAAAGATGGTGAAGTATTTAAGATAGGAAACGTGAGTCTCGAAGCCGTTCATACACCTGGCCACACTTTAGAATCTACCTGTTACCTTTTAAAGGATGAGGAGGGAAAACCATATTGTATTTTCACGGGTGACAGCTTATTTGTAGGAGATGTGGGGCGTCCGGATTTGAGCAGTGGAAACTTTCCAAAAGAAGAACTGGCTTCCATCATGTACGATTCTATTCAAAATAAATTATTGCCTTTGCCAGATGATGTAATTGTATATCCTGCCCATGGCCCGGGAAGCAGTTGCGGAAAGAACCTAGGCCCCGAAACGCAAAGTACGATGGGTATTGAGAAGAAAACGAATTACGCGCTGCAACCGCAAACACGTGAAGAATTTATCCAGGCAGTGACACAAGGATTGGAAGATGCTCCACCTTATTTCAGCATCAATGCGAAAATAAATAAGGAAGGCTATGGAAACCTGGATGAGGTAAAACAAAAAGGATTGAAGCCGCTTTCTGTAAAAGAATTTAAAGCAAATGCAGATTCAGGTTATGTTATCCTCGACACAAGAGACGGTGAGAATTTTACCAATGGTTTTATTCCCGGCTCCGTTTCTATCGGTCTTGACGGAAGGTTTGCAGAATGGGCAGGCAGTTTGCTTTCATTCAAAGAACCGATGATACTGGTGACAGACGAAGGAAAGGAAGAAGAAACCCTCGTAAGACTTGCCCGTGTTGGTTTTGAAAACGTAGAAGGATATCTGAAAGGTGGATTTGAAGCCTGGAAAAAAGCCGGTGAAAAAACAGACATGATTGTAAATGTGGAAGCAGATGAGCTTGCCATGGACATTCCTTTTGATAAAAATCTATTGGTATTGGATGTACGGAAATTTAATGAATTTGCAGAAGGGCATGTAAAAGAAGCCGTAAATATTCCTCTCGATGAAATGGCAGATGTGGCTCAGATAGCTCAACTGGAAGAAAACCAAAATATTTATGTACACTGCGCCGCTGGCTACAGAAGCGTGATTGCCGCATCGCTTTTAAAAAGGCAGGGTTATCACAATCTGAGAAATGTATTGGGAGGTTATGCAAAAATAAAAGAGCAAGAAAATATTAAGACAGAAAAAGAGGCCAATGTATTGAATTAAAGATGCGCTTGCAGTAAACAAACAAATAAACTGGATTTATACTTTTCGTACTGGCCTATATTTGCCCTCATACTTAACATAGTTTTGGGATTGCATCAGAAATACTACCTGCTGGTGCCGATTAGTCGGGAATACTGGCCTTTTAGTTACCTTCAAACTGCCACCCCTGGCACCACCCGTTTGATTCGATCCAGATAATATCTTTTTATTTTCTTTAGCCAGAAATAATACGACAAAATACCAGGCACGATCCATATAAGCATTGTAAGTATTAACGGATCAAACTTACCTGACGCCGCAATACCTGAATAAATAGCCCCTGCAAGATCAAAAAACAAACCGGCATAGGCCCAATCTTTTATCCGGCCTGATCCGGGTATTAGAATAATAATGACACCGAGTAATTTTGCAACGCTGATGAATTGTATAAAATAAACCGGATAACCAAGGCCATCGTGTATCAATTGAATAGCTTGTTGTGTTGGCTGAAGACCGTCTAAAGCCGAAAATATCATCAGTGCAGAGAAAATAATAGTCGAAATCCAATAAACAATGTTGTTAGTTTTTGTTGTCATATTGCTGGTTTATATTTCGGAAATTTTTTGATTATAAAATAATTCGTCCTTTCATTACAGCACGAATTTAGGGAAAGTTTTTACTCCGTGGAGTTGAGCGTTTGATTTTACTTCCATACTTTGCAAATACCATCCAAGCCGTAATTCTTTATTTTTCTCCACTCATTTTCGATATATATTCATATGAATTCCTTGCTTCATTCAAATTAACTTTAAATTTTAAGTTTTCAGCAGTTTGCATCTGTAGATTTTTGAAAATAACCATCATGCTTTTCAACGCAGCCCAATTGTTTTCGATGTTTGCATCTGCATAAGTCGTTAAAACTCGTTCGTAAAGTATTGCATCTAAATATTGTTTAACAAATTTTCCTGATCTCCCAACTGAAACACTAAAATCATTTTCGTATCCTATTTTCCATTCAATCTGTTTCATGAGCATTGGTCTGACTACGTTCTCTAACATGCTTTTTGCATAGACTATTTCTTGTCTTACAAGTCCTTTAGCAACATAAGTTGCAGTCCACCAAAATTCATTACAAGTTTCTATAAATTCCCGTTCATCTGGCTTTCGGATGTAATAATCACTATCGGATGAGTTCGGAATATCTTTAAATAGATTGTCTTTGTCTAACCACACAAATGTTAAGCTGTCAAAAGCAAAATCACTCCTGAATTTTTCGTATGGAAATAAGGTTAAATCAATCCGGGTTCCATCTTCAAAAATCATTAAATATGCGTAAGAGGCTTGTTTTTCACCTGCGTCACTACCCAAAAGCATTTCATTTGGAAGCTGCCGGATAATTGGTTTTCCCATAAATGAAATCCAATTTTCATTAAGCAAAAAAGTGTCAAATTCTCTAACAACAAAAAGAATATCGAAATCCTGGTATTTGTCTGCCGGGAGATTGGGGTTTGCTCTTGAGCCGTTTAAAATAACCGCTCTTACTCTGTCGTCTTCTTTTGCAAAATCGAGTATGGTTTTTTTTATTTTTACATCTCTGTCCATATTGTAGATTGTAGCAAGTGAAATTCCCACTAACGTTCAGGATTTCGGGATAGGCTGTCATTCAATGTACGTTCAGGTCTAACGTCAGGCGACCGAAAAACTAAAGACGAAGATACGATTCATTGCCTGCTTCAATGAATCGTCATAACAAAAAAAACCTCGCAACTTTTTACAACTGCGAGGTTTTCGAGATAGCTCAATTATTTTTTATCTTACGTCTGTTGACAAAGGAATATCCCTTACCAACATCTGATCTCTGTTCGCCATTTCCCATGCAGTCATGAAAATAAACCTTACCCTTTTTTCCATAAGGTCGAAATTTATTTTGTCAACGGTGTCGGTCGGCTTATGGTAATCTTTATGAATGCCATCAAAGAAGAAAATGATGGGAACCCCTTTTCTCGCGAAATTGTAATGATCGCTGCGGAAGTAAATCCTTTCAGGATCTTTTGGATCGTTAAATTTGTAATCCATTTCAAGCTTGGTGTATTTTTCATTGGCTGCTTTGTGAATAGGATCCAGATCGGTACTCAATTTGTCGTTCCCTATCACATACACGTAGTTGTTGCTGTCGCCATAATTCCTGTTTGGGTCAATGCGCCCCACCATATCGGTATTCAGGTCAACAGTGGTCTTTTCGAGCGGAAAAACCGGGTGTTCGGAATAATATTCAGAACCCCATAGGCCTTTCTCTTCGCCGCTAACAGTCATAAACACTACTGTTCTTCTCGGCCCATTACCTTCTGCCTTGGCTTTTGCAAAAGCTTCAGCCATTTCAATCACGCTTACCGTTCCGCTTCCGTCATCATCGGCTCCATAATAAATAACATCGCCACGTTTTCCCAAATGATCATAGTGGCCGGTTAGAAATACGTACTCGTCTTTTTTATCTGTGCCTTCAATGTACCCGATTACATTACTCGCATCAACCTGGGTGGTTGTTTTTTTGAAAGTGAGGTTGGTTTTTATTTTCTTGTCAATTTTCAAATCGTTGAGCTGGCTTTTTGCTTTGCCGGCAGCAAGAATGGTGTTGGCTTCCTTTTCGCCCACAATCTTCTGCAGCGAAGATGGAGTAAGCGTCGCAATGGTTAAGCGCTCATCGGTCGTACGGGGAAAATAAAGATTGGTTTTCCTTGAATTTTCAGCAACAGCAACAGGAATAGAATCCCAGGCAGTGTTGATGTACAATACAGCGAAAGCGCCTTTTTGCTTTGCCACAGCGGCTTTCCGGGTAGCACTGAATCCCCAGTTGGAACGCCTGTCTGTTCCGCTCACCAGGAATTTACCATCCACTTCCGGTTCTCCGTTAAGAATCAGGACTACTTTTCCTTTCACATCTTTTCCCGCATAATCGTCATAATTTTTGTCGCTGATACCATAACCTGCAAAAACGATCGCGCTGGCTTTGAATGCATCTTCTTTGCCGCTACCTGGCTGAAGGATATAATCTTTTCCATACTCAAACCTGGTGTTGCCGATTTTAAAAGTTTTCGGAACTACTGTGTCTTTCAGTAAAGGATAAAATTGCTGGTATCCATTTAAAGAAGCCGGTGATTGCAAACCGATTGCTTTGAACTGGCTTTCGATATAAGCCGCGGCTTTTCTTTGCCCTTCGGTACCAGTCTCACGGCCTTCCATTTCTGCGGAAGCGACGATCGTCAATTGCTTTTTAAGCCCGGCTTCGGTAATGACCTGTGCGTATTTCCAGCCATCAGCAACCTGGCAAAACACGCTGCCCGAGATTAGCAAAAAAGAAATAAATGCAAGAAAGTTTTTTTTCATTATAAAACAGTTTTTTTGAGAAAGTTGCAAATATAATGGGAAAGAGGAATGATTGTGTTACCGCTTATATAAGTAATTTGAGATAAGGATATTAAGTAACATAAATAATTACAAAAACGACTTATTTGTTCTTTTACTGTGAATCTCTGGAAGTTGATTACATTGATAACTCCTTTTATTTATCGTTTCTTTATATATTTATAAAATGGTTATCACTTTCGAAATCTTTCATATCAAATAAATACCATGAATTCCCGTAGAAAATTTTTACAAAACTCAGCAGTAATGCTCGGCGGCAGCATCCTTGCCTCTTCTTTAGAAAATCCTGTTTTTGCTATTTTTAAAAACCGTATTGCTCCCAGCGATCAACTGAATATTGGCGCTATCGGGGTAAATGGCATGGGCTGGGCAAATGTAACATCCGCATTAAAAATTCCTGGCGTAAACCTGGTAGCTATTTGTGACGTGGATAAAAATGTGATTGACAAAAGATTGAAAGACCTGCCAAAAATGAATAAAGACACATCCAAGGTGAAGACTTATGGAGATTATCGCCAACTGCTGGATAATAAAGATGTAGATGCTGTAGTGATAGGAACTCCAGATCATTGGCATGCATTGATTATGATGGATGCCTGTGCAGCGGGCAAAGATGTTTATTGTGAAAAGCCAGTTGGCAATTCAATTGGTGAATGCCGGGCTATGGTTGCAGCTCAGCAACGATATAATAAAGCCGTGCAATGCGGACAATGGCAGCGCAGCCAGCAGCATTTTAAAGATGCTGTGGAATACGTACAAAGCGGCTTGCTAGGAAATATCAGAACGGTAAAAGTATGGTGCTACCAGGGTTGGATGAAGCCAGGCCCTGTTGTTCCTGATTCAGTTCCACCACCAGGAGTTGATTATGCAATGTGGCTTGGGCCTGCGCCAAAACGTGCCTTTAATGCAAGCCGTTTTCACTTTAATTTTCGCTGGTTCTGGGATTATGCTGGTGGGTTGATGACCGACTGGGGCGTCCATTTATTAGACTATGGCTTGATGGGCATGAAATCGCCTTCGCCAAAATCAGTTTCTGCTTTGGGGGGCCGCTTTGCCTATCCTGATTTGTATGAAGAAACTCCGGACACGTTGACCACTCTGTATGAATTTGATGGCTTTAATATGGTGTGGGATTCTGCTATGGGAATAGATAACGGCTCCTACAACCGCGACCATGGCATTGCATATATCGGAAACAACGGAACACTTATCCTCAACCGCGGGGGATGGGAAGTGATTGAAGAAAAGCAGAGTAAAAACAAAGTAAGCAAGCCCTTTGCAGCTTCAACAGATAACGGATTGGATAAACATTGGGAGAATTTTGTTAGCGTAGTAAAGTCGAGGAAAATGGAAGACCTGAATTGCCCGATACAAGCTGGCGCACAGGTTGCCACGGTGGCGCAGATGGGCAATATCGCTTATCGGAGCGGCAAAAAACTGGATTGGGATGCTGCAAAAGAACAGTTTACCGATAATGGAGTGAACAAAGAATATTTGATAAAGGAATATCATAATGGATATAAGTTGCCGAAGGTATAAATGGCAAAGATTTAAGTCTGGCAACGGATTAAAATCCGTTGTTAGAAAATGCTCCGATCCTACGGATCCGGGTAGATTGTAGACCTCAATGATTGAAATGAAACACCGTAAGCAAACTACCTGTCATCTCACACAAGAAATTGCATAATATGGCAAATACATAACACCAAATCTATTTCCAAACGGTTTTTGCAGTAAAATATCGCATGGCCTTAATAGACTCTTCATGGAAAAATGATCTCTTTGCCGTACTTGGAAGTTTGATAAATGAAACAAAATGCAAAACACTTATCGTAAA
>JBQCFO010000279.1:0-2934 GCA_051959055.1 Ginsengibacter sp.
ACACAAAAAAATCTCTTATCAGTTATAAATAAAAAATAAGTTTTTATGAACTGGAAATTCATTGGTAAAAAGCTTTTTTTCCTTGCGTTCATTGTTACTTCTACTATTGTAAAAGCACAGCTTCTTTATCAAAACCCAAATCTTTCTTCAGAACAAAGAGCAAAAGATTTGGTCAACCGTCTGACGTTGCAGGAAAAAGCCGAATTGATGCTCGACCAATCGCCGGCAATTCCGCGGCTGCGTATTAAAAAATTTAACTGGTGGAGCGAGGCGCTTCATGGACTTGCGAATAATGATAATGTAACTGTATTTCCTGAACCTATCGGTATGGCCGCTTCTTTCAATGATAGCCTTGTACAGCAGGTTTTTGACGCGGTATCGGATGAAGTGCGGGCAAAATACAACGATGCCATGCGAAAGGGAGAGGAGAACCGGCGTTTTTTAAGCCTTTCTGTTTGGACACCTAATATCAATCTTTTCCGTGATCCGCGCTGGGGCCGTGGACAGGAAACATATGGAGAAGACCCGTATCTGACTTCAAGAATGGGAATAGCGGTGGTAAAAGGTTTGCAGGGACCCGCTAATTCAAAATACCGGAAACTGTTGGCATGTGCCAAACATTTTGCCGTTCATTCCGGTCCTGAATGGAGCCGCCATCAGCTTAACCTGAATAATGTGCGGCCTGAAGATTTATGGCAAACTTATCTGCCTGCCTTTAAAGCCGTCGTACAAAAGGGAGATGTGCGTGAAGTGATGTGCGCTTACCAGCGCCTCGATGATGAACCATGCTGTGGAAATACCCGTTTGTTACAAACGATTCTTCGTGATGACTGGGGTTTTAAATATATGGTCGTTTCTGATTGCGGCGCTGTTTCAGATTTTTATACCAGTCATAAAGTCTCTTCAGATGCAGTGCATGCAGCGGCCAAAGCGGCGCTCGCAGGTACTGATGTGGAATGTGGCTATAATTATGCTTTTAAAGAAATTCCGGATGCGGTAAAACGGGGATTGATAAATGAAGTGGAAGTAGATAAGCACCTTATGCGTTTACTTGAGGGCCGTTTTGATGTAGGCGAAATGGACAATGATTCGCTGGTGAAGTGGACAAAAATTCCTATGTCAGTGGTAAACTCACCAGGGCATCAAAATCTTGCTTTGGACATGGCACGGCAATCTTTGACCTTATTACAGAATAAAGGCAACATATTGCCTCTGTCAAAATCCATAAAAAAAATTGCAGTAATTGGCCCTAATGCCGATAATAAAGAAATGATGTGGGGCAATTACAATGGAACCCCAGTCAATACCATCACCATTTTGGATGGAATTCGTTCAGCCCTGTCGACAAAAAAAGTCTTTTATATCAGCGGATGTGATATAGTGGATACAATGGTTATTGAAAATGCATTTGGCCAATGTTCTATCGATGGCAAAACAGGATTGAAAGCTATGTACTGGAACAACAGAAACTTCAAGGGCGAACCAGTCATTATCCAACAAATAAGCCGGCCTCTTCAGTTGACGACTTTTGGCCAACACGAATTTGCACCCGGAGTGCATCTGGATGATTTTTCTGCTATTTATCAAACCAATTTTAAACCGGTAGAACCCGGAGAAATCGCTTTCAATACAGAGGCTTGTGGCGCATTTGAATTGGTCGTTAATGGCGACACTATTGGCCGTTCACGCATGTGGAGAGCGCTGCCTCACAAGTTTACTTATAAGGTTGAAAAGGGTAAAGAATATAAGATTGAAGCCCGTTTCAGGCAGATTGACAACTGGACAGCGAGCCTTGGATTAAACTTTGGCAAAGAAGTGCCGGTTGAATATAAGAGCCTGGTAGAAAAATTAAAAGGAATAGATGAAGTGATATTTGTAGGAGGCATTTCACCCAGGCTGGAAGGCGAGGAAATGCCGGTGTTGTTGCCCGGCTTCAAAGGAGGCGACCGCACAAACATTGAATTACCTGAAGTGCAGCGCAATTGCCTGAAGGCATTGAAAGAAGCCGGAAAAAAAATTATTTTCATCAATTGCTCCGGCTCTGCCATTGGAATGGTGCCTGAGACAGAAACGTGCGACGCGATATTGCAGGCCTGGTATTCTGGCGAGCAGGGCGGACGGGCAGTGGCCGATGTTCTTTTTGGAAACTATAATCCTTCAGGAAAGTTGCCCATTACATTATATAAAAATATAGACCAGTTGCCCGGCTTTGAAGACTATTCGATGAAAGGCAGGACATATCGCTATATGTCTGATCCGCTTTTTCCCTTTGGTTATGGACTGACCTATACCAGTTTTTCGATTGGAGATGCAAAGCCAAACAAAACAGCCGTTGAAAAGGGAGAAGATGTCCGGCTTACGATACCGGTTTCCAATATAGGGAAAAGAAGCGGCACTGAAGTAGTGCAGGTGTACATTAAAAGAACCGGTGATACCAGCGGGATATTAAAAACTTTAAAAGGATTTGAAAGAATTGATTTGCCTGCAGAGAAGACACGCAAAGCAGTGATTGATTTGCCGTATAATAGTTTTGAATTTTATGACGACAAAACATTGCAGATGAATGTGATACCTGGCGAGTATGAGGTTTGGTACGGCAGCAGTTCTGATGTGAAAGATTTGAAATTGCTAAAATTACAAGTGTATTGATCGCATTTTTGAAATTGGCAATTCTAAAGAATAACCGGATGTTTTGTAAAATGAGCGAAAAGAGTGTGATGACGGATTTTAACCTTAGTAACCTTGAAGGGCAATTCTTTATTGTCGTTCTACGTAAATCTATAAAAAAAGCATAAAATGAAATATTTTGTTGCTATTCTGCTTATTATAAGTGAAATGTTTTTTGCGCTGAATGTATCAGCACAGGAAAAGTTATATCATAATGAATTTAATTTGAGCGATGTAAAATTATTGGCTGGGCCTTTCAAAAATGCC